>SEGN01000623.1 GCA_004211245.1 Variovorax sp. | reverse complement strand
CCGTAGGCGATGTAGGTGTGGCCGGTGACCCAGCCGATGTCG
This sequence comes from Variovorax sp., assembly GCA_004211245.1. Lineage (GTDB taxonomy): Bacteria > Pseudomonadota > Gammaproteobacteria > Burkholderiales > Burkholderiaceae_C > Variovorax. The sequence goes on along the minus strand of SEGN01000623.1, from coordinate 1,253 downwards.
GCCGTGCACCAGAACACGTCGTCGTCGTGCATGTCGAAGGTCCACTTCGTGGTGAGCGCCGCATGCAGCAGATAGCCGCCGCTGCTGTGCTGCACGCCCTTGGGCTTGCCGGTGGAGCCGGAGGTGTAGAGCAGGAAGAGCGGATGCTCGGCGCCCACCCATTCGGGCGCGCAACGCTCCTCCTGCACCTTCGTGATCTCGTGCATCCACAGGTCGCGCGGCGTCCAGTCGATCGGCGTGCCGGTGCGGCGGTAGACGATGACCGACTGCACCGCCTCGCAGCCGCCCAGCGCAAGCGCCTCGTCGACCAGTGCCTTCAGCGGCAGTTGCTTGCCCGCCCGCACCTGCTGGTCGGCCGTGATGACGACCGCGGCGCCGGTGTCCGCGATGCGGTCGCGCAGCGCGTGCGCCGAGAAGCCGCCGAACACCACCGAATGGATCGCGCCCAGCCGCGCGCAGGCCTGCATGGCCACCACGCCTTCCACCGACATCGGCATGTAGATGACGACGCGGTCGCCTTTCTTCACGCCGCGCGCCTTCAGGGCGTTCGCCATGCGGCAGGTCTGCGCGAGCAGTTCCGAGTAGGTGGTGCGGGTGACGTGGCCGTCGTCCGATTCGAAGACGATCGCCACCTTGTCGCCCTTGCCGGCCGCCACCTGGCGGTCGAGGCAATTCCACGACACGTTGAGCATGCCGTCCTCGAACCAGCGATAGTGCGGCGCGTCGCTGCTGTCCAGTGTGTTGGTGAAGGGTGTCTTCCAGCCGATGAACTCGCGCGCCAGGCGGGCCCAGTAGCCCTCGTGGTCGGCATCGGCTTCGGCCACCAGGGCGTCGTAGGCGGCGCGGCCCGCGACGTGGGCCGTGCGGGCCAGCGCTTGCGGCGGCGCGTAGACCGGAAGGCGGGACGGGAGGTCGGGTGCGTTCATGTCTCGAGTCTTTCGTGGGGGGGTGGCGCGATCTTGCCGAGGCCGATGAAGAAAAACCTTGCGCCAGCGCAAACCTCGACACAGTGCGCCCGTTCCTAATCCGGTCCACCCCCGCTCGACATTCACAGGAGACTCCATGCAAGACGATCTGGTCGCGCGCATTGCCGCGCATCCGCAATACATCCAGCTGAAGCGACAGCGAGACCGCTTCGGCTGGACGCTGGCCGTGCTGATGCTGGCGGTGTACTACGGCTTCGTGCTGCTGGTGGCCTTCGACAAGGAGTTGCTGGCGCGACGCCTCGGCGACGGCGTCATGACGCTGGGCAT
>SEGN01000171.1 GCA_004211245.1 Variovorax sp. | reverse complement strand
GAGCACCAGCGAGCCGATGAAGGCGCCGCGGATGTTGCCGAGCCCGCCGATGATCACGGCGAAGAAGGCATACATGAGATAGGAATCGCCGAGCCCGGTGGACAGGCTCTGGTTCGGCAACAGCATGCCGCCGGCCAGCCCGGCCAGGAAGAAGCTCGCCATCACGCTCAGCGCGATGCCGAACGACACGTTCAACCCCAGCACGCCCGACATCCACGGGTCCGCCGCCAGCGCCTGCATGAGCTTGCCGAACCACATGCGGTGGATCGCGATCTCCAGCACCACGTACACCAGCACGCCCGCGCCGATCACGAACAGCTGGTAGGCCGAGAAGAACAGGCCGAACGGATTGAGCGGCTGGTCCAGTCCCGGCGGCGGGTTGACGGAGAAGAATTCGACGCCCCAGATCAGCTTGGTGACACCGGTGCACACCATCATCAGCGCGAAGGTGAGGCCGAGCAGCGCCACCACGACGCCGCCGACCAGCGATGCGAACAGGAACATCCCGAGCGACTGCACGTCGCGCCCCATGACCGAATAGGCCGTGTAGGCCCCGATCATGAAGAAGCCGCCCTGCGCCATGTTCAGCAGCCGCATCAGCCCGAAGATGAGCGTCAGCCCGGCCGCCACCACGAAGATGGCCATCCCGAACGCGGCGGCGTTGAACACCGCGAACATCAGTTCATTGACCACGAGAGGCCCTCCGAAGGGCCACCACGAGGCGGCCCTGCGCCCCCTCGGGGGGCAGCGATACGCGAAGCGATGTGCGTGGGGGCATCATTTCAGCCTTCGTACTTCTTGCCGGGGGCCGCTGGCTCGACGATCTCCGATTCGTCCAGACGCACCACCTGCTCCAGCCCGTAGCCGGGCGCCGCATCGCGCGCACCGATCTTGGCGAAGTAGAACGAGCCGATGCCCTGGTGATCTTCCTTGCGAATGCGGTACGGACCGGCGGCCGAGTCGAACTGCAGGCCCTCGAGCGCCTGGATCACCGCCTCGGTCTCGATCGAGTTCGCCTTCTTCACGGCGTTGAAGATCGCCAGCGCCGAGCGGTGCGAGGCCTGCACGATGCCCGGCACGTGCGGCGTACCGGCCACCTTCACGATGTATTCGCTCAGCTGCTTGCTGACCGGGAACTCGCTCTTGAACGGTTCGAGCTCGGGTGCCCAGAACGTCACGCCCCAGAGGTTCTGCGGCGTGGACTTCTGCATGGCCTTGGCGATCATCAACTCGGTGCCGGCCTCGCCGATCACCTTGAACTTCTTGTCCAGTCCGACGGCACGGCCCTGCTGCAAAAGGCTCACGCAGGGTGCGGCGGTGAGGCCGATGAACAACCCCTCCGCGCCCGAGTTCATCAGGTTGTTGATCTCGATCTTGTAGTCGGCCTTGTTGAGGCTTGCGAACACCGGCTCCAGCACCTTGACCTCGCGCTTGCCTTTGTCCGCCGCGGCCTTCACGCCGGTGTTGAAGAAGCGCGCCACGTCGCGGCCGTTCTCGCTGTCGGGCGCGATCACGGCCCAGGTCTTCACGTCGGCGAAGCGCGTCGTCATGAGGTTGCCGATGCCGCCGTAGAGCATGAGCGCATTCGACGAGAGCCGGAAGAAATTGCGGCTGAAGTTCTCGTGGGTGACCGACATCACGGTCGGGGCCGGAGCCACCACGATGCTGTTGAGCTCCTTCAGGATCGGCGCGATCGCCAGGGCCATCGGCGACTGCCCGGCGCCGATCGAGACGTTCACGCCCTCGCCCGCCATCTCGCGCACCGCGCTCACCGCGCCCGCGCTGGTGAACTTGTCGTCGCGCACCACGATCTCGATCTGCCGCCCGAGCAGTCCGCCGTTGGCGTTCCATTGCAGCTGCGCGGCCTTGATGCCGTTCAGCCAGGCGGCGCCGGCCTCGGCACCGATGCCGCTCATCGGCAGCATCGCTCCGACGCGCACGGGCCCGCCCTGTGCATGCGAGAAACGGGCGCCGGCGGCGCCCAGGACAGCGGCCGCGCTGGCGGCCTGGATGAGGGTGCGACGTTGCAGGTTCATGGCGGATCTTTCTTGCGGTGCGTTCAGAGCGAGATGGGTTTGCCCGGCGCCGGCGGTTCGGCGACGTCGGCTTCGTTGTAGGAAATCGCGTCGACGATGCCGTAGCCCGGATCGGCATCGCGCACCCCGACCTTGGCGATGTAGGCCTGGCCCAGGCCCTGGTGGTCCTCCTTGCGGATGTGGTACTTGCCGACTGCCGTGTCGAAGTCGAGTCCCTCCAGCGCAGCGATGACCGCGTCGGTTTCGGTGCTGCCGGCCTTGGCGATGGCGTTGGCCAGCGCCAGCACGCAGCGATGGCTCGACTGCACGATGCTGGGCGGGTTCCTGTCGCCCGTGAGCTTCACGTAGCCGTCGTACAGCGGCGTGCTCATGGGATTGCGCTTGCCGGCCTCGGTGCCCGGCACCCAGTAGCTGATGCTCCAGAGGTTGGCCGGCGTGGACTTCTGCATGGCCTTGGCGATCATCAGTTCGGTGCCCGCATCGCCGATCACCTTGAACTTGCGGTCCATCCCGACAGCCCGGCCCTGCTGCAGCAGGCTGATGCACGGCGCGGCCGTGAGGCCGACGAACAGGCCCTGCGAAGGCGCGTTCATCAGGCTGTTGATCTCCACCTTGTAGTCGGCCTTGTTGAGGCTCGCGAACACCGGGTCGAGCACCTTCACCTGCCGGCCTGCCTTGCTGGCCGCGCGCTGCACGCCGATCGTGAAGAAGCGCGCCATGTCCCGTCCGTTCTCGCTGTCGGGCACGATGCACGACCAGGTCTCCACCTCCTTGAATCGGTCGGTCAGCATGTTGCCGATGCCCGCGAACGCGATGTAGGCATTCCACGAAAGGCGGAAGAAGTTGCGCTGGAAGTTTTCGTGCGTGAGCGACATCACGGTCGGGCACGGTGCGACCATCAGCGCCTTCAGCTCGGGCAGGATCGGCGCGGTGGCCAATGCCATCGGCGATTGCGATCCACCGATCAGCAGGTTCACGCCGCTGCCGGCCAGTTCGCGGGCAGCGGCGACGGCGCCGGCGCTGGTGAACTTGTCGTCGCGCACCACCAGTTCGATCTGCCGCTTGAGCACGCCGCCCTTCTCGTTCCACTGCGCGACGCCGACCTTCGCGCCGGCGAGCCAGGCGGCGCCGGCTTCCGCGCCGATGCCGCTCATGGGCAACATCAGGCCGATGCGGACCGGGCCCTCCTGCGCGTGCGCCATGCGCACACCGGGAAGGCCCATCACCCCGGCGGCTGCCGTGGCTTGCAGAAAGTCGCGTCGTTTCATGGACATCGTCGTCTCCTGGGCACCCGACTTTCGCAAGGTGCTATTTGTTATAACAGATTTGCGATGGTGGGAGTATGGTGGCATGCTGTCATCGGCACAAACCCGCATGCACATCGCCTGCTCGCCAAGTCACAAACAGCCCATGCACCTGACCGGAACCCTGCGCGGCATCGCCGCGATGCTGCTGGCCTGCGCCTTCTTCGCCTGCATGGATGCGCTGCTCAAGAACCTGGCGGGGAGCTACCCGCCCGTGCAGGTGATGGCGCTGCGCGGCCTGACCGCGCTCCCGCTGGTCGGCGCGTACATCGCCTGGCGGCGCGAGGTCGCGAGCGTCTTCAGCCGCCGCCTGCGCTGGCGCCTGCACCTGCTGCGCGCCACGCTCAACATGGCGATGCTCGTGCTCTTCGTGTCTGGCCTCAGAACGCTCGGCCTGGCCGAGGCCTACACACTCAGCTTCATCGCGCCGCTCCTGATGGTGCTGATCGCGGTGCCGCTGCTGGGCGAATCGGTCCAGCCTCGGCACTGGCTCGCCATCGGGCTCGGCTTCGTCGGCGTCGTGGTGGCGTTGCAGCCGTCGCAGGACGCTCTTCTGTCGACCGGTGCATTGGCCGTGCTGGCGGCAGCGGTCTGCTATGCGCTCTCGAACATGCTCGGCCGGCTGATCAGCCGCACCGAGACAAGTGCCGCGCTGGTCTTCTGGACCACCGCCGGCATGGCGGTGGGCGGCAGCCTGCTGGCTGCGCCGCATTGGGTGCCGATCCAGCCTGGGCACATGGGGGTGCTCGTCGGCCTGGCCGTGAGCGGCTTCCTGGGCCAGATGTGCATCGCCGAGGCGTTCCGCCACGGCCAGGCGGCCGCCATCGCGCCCTTCGAATACAGCGCCCTCGCCTGGGCGCTGGTGCTGGATTGGCTGTTCTGGCAGGCCACGCCCGATGCGTGGACCCTGGGCGGCGGCGCGCTGATCATTGCCAGCGGCCTGTGGCTCGCGCGCAGCGAGACGCCGGCGGCCGCGCGGCGCGCCGCCGCACGGCCGTGACGCTGCCCGGGTCGCCGGTCAGTGCCCGCAGCAGCGCAGCATCACCGAGCGCAGCCAGCGGTTGGCCGGATCGTTGTCGGTGCTGGCGTGCCAATAGAGGTAGGCATCCATCGACGAGAGCGGCGCCGGCATCGCAAGCACCTGATTGCCGAACTGCTTGTTGGCCATATGGGCGTAACTCTCGGGCATCGTGAGCACCAGGTCGGTCTGCGACACGGTGCGGCATGCCGCGAAATAGAACTGGCAGCGCAACGCGATCTGCCGCTGCACACCCAGGCGGCGCAGTTCGATGTCCTCGAAACCCGGGCCCTGCCGGCGCGAGGTCACCAGCACATGCCGCTGGGCCAGATAGGTCTCCAGGTCGACCGCCCCACGGATGGCCGGATGGTCCTTGCGAGCCACCACGGCCAGCCCGTCGACGCTGATGCGCTTGACCTTCACCGCATCGGACAACGGCAGCAGCACGTCGAGCGCCAGGTCCAGCGTGCCGGCGGCCAGTTCGCTCTCGAGGCTGCCGCGGTTGGCACGCACGCTGGAGACCTCGATGTCGGGCGATTCGGTCGCGAGCGCACGCATGAGCGGCGGCATCACGGTCGATTCCATGAAGTCGCGCAGGCCGATGACGAAGCGCTTCTTCGCCGTGGCGGGCTCGAAGCTCTGCGTGTCGTTGAGCAGCGAGCCGATCGACTGGAGCGAGCCGCGCAGCGGATCGATCAGCCGCTTGGTGAGCGGCGTGGGCACCATCTTGTGACCCTGGCGCTCGAACAGCGGATCGTTGAAGAGGTCGCGCAGCCGCGCCAGCGCATGGCTGATCGCCGGCTGGGTGAGATGGAGTTTCTCGGCGGCCTTGGTGATGCCGCCTTCCGTGTAGATCGTGTCGAGCACGACCAGGAGGTTCAGATCGACTCGCGAGATATGCATGTGCTGTATCCAGTTCCATTCCAAGCATTCATTGGCCCCGCGGGCGCCACCCTTAGGCTTGGTGCATCGAACGCGCGCCATCATGCGCGATAACTTCTGCATGCGCATTCACCGAGGAGACAACCGTCTTGGCCGCATCCCACCCCCCGAAGTCCGCATGAGCGAGCAGTTCAGCGGCACCATCGAAGTCCAGGAGCGCCAGCGCTTCGACGAAGCGGCGCTGCAGCGCTGGTTCACGCAAGAGGTGGACGAGAGCGCGGCGCGCGTGTTCCGCATCTCGCAGTTCAAGGGTGGGCAATCCAACCCGACCTTCCTGGCCGAGACGAATTCGGCCCGCTACGTGGTGCGGCGCAAGCCGGCCGGCGTGCTCCTGCCCTCGGCGCATGCGGTCGAGCGCGAGTTCCGCGTCATGAAGGCGCTGGCTGGCACCGGTGTGCCGGTGCCGCAGGTGCACGCGCTGTGCGAGGACACCGCGATCATCGGCACCAGCTTCTATGTGATGGCCTTCGTCGACGGCCGGGTGCTGTGGGACCCGCATCTGCCGGGCGCGAGCGTCGACGAACGCACCGCCATCTGCGACGAGATGAACCGCGTGCTGGCTGCGCTGCACGCCGTCGATCCCGCCGCGGCAGGCCTGGGCGACTTCGGGCGCACCGGCAACTACATGGGCCGGCAGGTCGACCGCTGGAGCAGGCAGTACCGCGCCAGCGAGACCGAACCGATCGACGCGATGGAGCGGCTCATCGAATGGCTGCCGCGGCACCTGCCACCGCAGGCGTCGACCACCATCGTGCATGGCGACTACCGGCTCGACAACCTCGTGTTCGCGCGCGATGCACCGCGCGTGATCGCGGTGCTCGACTGGGAGCTCTCGACGCTCGGCGACCCGATGGCCGACTTCGCCTACCACTGCATGGCATGGCACCTCGCGCCGCCCTTTCGCGGCCTGGCCGACCTCGATGCCGCCACGATGGCGCGCCTCGGTCTGCCGACCGAAGCGGCGCATCTCGCCGCGTACGCGCGCCGGCGCCAGCTGCCGCCGGTCGAACCGGTGCACTGGCGCACGTACATGGCCTTCAACCTCTTTCGCGCGGCCGCCATCGCCCAGGGGATCATGGGCCGCGCGCTCGCCGGCAACGCGTCGAATGCGCACGCGCTCGAAGCCGGGCAACAGGCGCGCGAACTGGCCGAGCTGGGTTGGGCGCAGGTTGCTCGGGGCTGAAGTCGATGTGGCCAGCCCTCGACCGGTCGACCCTGCAGGGCGTGCAACTCGCCGCACCGCGCCGGGCGCGACCCGCTTCCGCATCGGTGCGCACTGGCTGGCGTTCGAACAGCGCCAGCCGGCCGGGTTGCCGGGCAACGCGGCCACGCTCCACTGGCGGTGCCGCGACCTGCGACGGCAGCAGGCGCTGCTCGCGCAACGGGGTGTCGATCTGCAGAACGACGCCGAGCCGGGCGAAGCGACGCTGCTGCGTGTCGCCGCCGCCGACACGGGCGCCTGCGCGCTGCAATGGACCGCCGACGCTCAGGGCAAGGCCGACGTGCCGCCCGTCGCCCAGGGCATCACCGCGCTCGTGCTGCATGCGCGCGCGCCCGAGCGCGTCGCGGCGCATTGGGCACAGATGTTCCAGGGGTTGGTCGAACGGCCCGCGGCCGGCTGCCCGCGGCTGGTGCTCGACGGGATCAGCCTGCAATTCATGTTCGTCGAGGAGGGCGCTGGCGGCGTGAGCCGCATGACGCTGGCGCTGGGCGATGCGATCTCCAACGATGCGAACGTCGACACCGATGCGCTTGCGATCGCCGGACTGACGATCGGTCTCGCGAAGGCCGCCCCCCGCGGCTAGTCGAAGCGCTTCCCTTCCGCCACCAGCTTCTGGATCAGCGGTGCCGGTTGCCAGAACTGCGCGTCGTCGCGCGGGTTCTTCGCGAAGCGCTTCATCGACTCGGCCACGTTGTACAGGCCCACCTGGCTGGC
>SEGN01000007.1 GCA_004211245.1 Variovorax sp. | reverse complement strand
ATCGAGCACCAGATCGAATCGGCCTACGCCCGCACGGTGCAATTGCCCTCCGGCGGCGCGATCGTGATCGACCACACCGAAGCGCTGGTTTCGGTGGACGTCAACTCGGCCCGCGCCATCAAGGGTGGCGACATCGAGGAGACCGCCACCCGTACCAACCTCGAAGCCGCCGACGAAGTGGCCCGCCAGATGCGTCTGCGCGACCTGGGCGGCCTGATCGTCATCGACTTCATCGACATGGACGAGTCGAAGAACCGCCGCGAAGTCGAAAGCCGCCTGCGCGATGCGCTGCGCCAGGACCGCGCTCGGGTGCAGTTCGGCTCGATCAGCAAGTTCGGCCTGATGGAAATGAGCCGACAGCGGCTGAAGCCCGCGCTCTCCGAAGGCTCGTCGATCCCCTGCCCGCGTTGCGGCGGCTCGGGCCACATCCGCGACACGGAATCGAGCGCGCTGCAGATCCTGCGCATCATTCAGGAAGAGTGTCTGAAGGACAACACGGCCGCCGTGCATGTGCAGGTGCCGGTCGATGTCGCTTCGTTCCTGCTGAACGAGAAGCGCCCGGAAATCGCCAAGATCGAACTCAAGCAGCGCGTCACCGTGGTGATGAAGCCGAACAAGACCCTCGAAACGCCGAACTACCGGCTCGAGCGGCTCAAACACGACGATCCACGCCTCGACCATATCGAGGCCAGCTACAAGGTCGACGAGATCGAGGACCCGACGTCCATCACGCGCCGCTCGCAGGAGCCGACCAACAAACAGACGCCGGTGATCAAGGGCGTGCTGCCCGATGCGCCAGCACCCGTCGCGGTGCCCAAGCCGGAGCCGGTACGTGCCGCAGCCCCGGTCGCCGCACCTGCACCTGCCATGGCACCGGCGCCGGCGCCTGCGCCCGCACCGGCTGCCGCCGAGACCGGGTTCATCGGTTGGCTCAAGAGTCTGTTCGGCGGCGCTGCTGCGCCTGTCGCGGCGCCACCCGCACCGGCCACAGCCGCAGCGGCCGTCGAGGAGACAGCCCGGCCACCGCGGCGCGAAGGCGGTCGCGGCGGCGAAGGCCGTGGTGCACGCGACGGCGAACCACGCCGCGGCGGCCGCGGCGGCCGCGACGGTGAAGCCCGCAGCGGTCGCGACGGCGAACGCCGTGGCGGTCGCGCAGGCGGCGAGCGGCGCGAAGGCCGGCCGGAAGGCGAGCGGCGGGAGCCACGCGCCGACGGCGAACGCCGCGAACCGCGCGAGGGCCGCGACACGCAAACGCCGCGCGAACCGCGCCCGCCGCGTGACGGTGAACGCCGTGGTGGGCGCGGTGAACGCCGCGACGGCGAGGCGCGAGCCCTGCCGGTGGCCCCAGAAGGCTTGCAGGCCGAGCAAATTGCGATGCCGGCCATGCAGGCGAACGAGGAAGCCGGCGTCCCGGAACAACGCACGCCCCGCGCGCGCGGCGAACGGCGTGAACGCGGCGAGCGCCAAGGCGAAGGCCGGCGTGAGCGCCGTGGCGAAGGCATGCCGGCATCGAACGACGTCCCGCGCGGGGAGGCCGATCTTCCCGCCGACCTGAACGCTGCGGCCGCGTCGCCCGACAATGCCTCGGAGGTGCAGCGCCCCGAGGGCGAAGAGCGTCGTGGCCGCTCCCGCGACCGGTACGGACGCGACCGTCGCGAACGTGCGCCGCGCGATCTCGTGGAGGGATCCTCCGAAGCCGTCGATGGGGCGCCCGTCGCCGATGAGCCACCGAGTCGCCTGGCCCATGTGCCGGCCCACGAAGTGCCTCCCATGCTGCCCACCGCCGCTGCGGCGCCGCAGGTCCCGGTGGTCGCGGTTCAGCCGCCAGCTGCAGTGGCCGCCGCTCCGAGCCTCGCACCATCGTCCGGGCGTGCCAGCCTGCCCAAGGTCGTGCCGTTCGAGCTCCCGTTGGCGCAGCTGGCGCAAATTGCCGAAGGCTCGGGGCTGCACTGGGTCAATTCCGACGCAGACCGGATCGCCCAGGCGCAAGCCGCCATCGCTGCAGAGCCCTCGCCGGTCCACGTCCCTAGAGACCGCCCGGCCGCCGTGGTTCTCGACGAAGGCCCGCTGGTCCTGGTAGAAACCCGCAAGGATCTGGCCAGCGTTGTTCTTCCGTTCGAACGTTCGACGGTTCAGGACAGCACGACGGCCTGAGCCCTTCCGATCGAGCAAGGCCCCGCACACGAAGGTGTGCGGGGCTTTTTTCTGGCCGGACCCCACGGGTAAGCCCGGATCGTGACTTCTTCCACTCCGGCGCGTAAAGACAACGTTTCCGTACGGTCCTTGTTACTTCTTTGTCAGCCGAAAGGATTACACTGAATCATCGAATGCTGCGATGCACAACAATAGTTTGAGGGAGGTCGGCAGAGAGCTTTGGGCCAGACGCTACCGGATGGCTTACAACTTTTGCTGACAAGACGAAGTAGCGCAAATGTGTTCAAATTCTTGCGAATAGTAGTAAAGCGTTACACTGCCGACCTCTGAAGCAGTACCCTTTTTTGGGGATTCCGATGTTTCGATCCGATTCAGCCGCTCACGGTCCCGTTGCTCCCCGTCTGATTCCGGGAGGCAATGGCCCGTCCCCTTCGACCGCCGCCGTGCGGCCCCGCAAGCTGAACATGCGCGAGCGCACAGCCAAGCGCGCGTTGGACATCGTTGGCGCCTTGACGTTCTTCGTGATCTTCGGCCCCATCTATTTGATGGTGGCGCTGTGCGTGCTGGTCAGCATGGGGCGGCCGATCCATTTCTGGCAAAACCGGCTCGGCGCCGGCGGCCAGCGTTTCCGCTTCTACAAGTTCCGCTCGATGCTGCAGAACTCGGAGCAGGTTCTGGACGAGTTTCTGAGTCGCAACGACATGGCGCGCACCGAGTGGGACACATTCCAGAAGCTGGAAAAAGACCCACGCATCACGCCGATCGGCCATTTCATCCGGAAGCTGAGCCTCGACGAGTTGCCGCAGTTCTGGAATGTGCTGAAGGGCGACATGAGCCTCGTCGGCCCGCGTCCCTGCATGGAGCGTCAGCGCAGCCTTTATGGCAAGAACTGGGCGCACTACTGCGAAATGCGCCCTGGCATCACGGGTCTCTGGCAGGTGCAAAGCGTGTCGAACTCGATGCCCAGTACGTCGACAACTGGTCGCTTTGGCTGGACATCAAGATTCTGCTCAAGACGGTCAGTGCGGTGATCACGGGCGACGGGTCGCGATAGCCCCCGGGTCGCGGTTGCATTGCCGGTCTCGAGAATGGCAGGCCAGTACCATCCCATGCGGCCGCGCCGCGCATCCTGCCGCAGTGACCCTGCGGCGCTTCTTCTCAATGCAGCCTGGCCTCGATGGCCGAAGTTCTTGCCATGACTCTTCATCAGAACCGCATCTATGTGGCCGGGCACCGTGGGATGGTCGGCAGCGCGATCGTGCGTCAGCTGGAAGCCGAGGGCGGCCACTCGATCATCACCCGCACGCGGGACCAGCTCGATTTGACGGATCAACTGGCCGTCCGGCGCTTCTTCGAAACGGAGCGGCCCGACGAGGTCTACCTGGCTGCGGCACGGGTCGGTGGCATCCATGCCAACAATACCTATCCTGCCGAGTTCATCTACAGCAACCTCATGGTGCAAAACAACGTTGTGCACGAAGCGTGGCGGGTTGGCGTACAGAAGTTGCTTTTTCTCGGATCGAGCTGCATCTATCCCAAGATGGCCGATCAGCCGATGAATGAAAGTGCGCTGCTGATGGGCAAACTGGAGCCGACGAACGAGCCCTACGCCATCGCGAAAATCGCGGGCATCAAAATGTGCGAGAGCTACAACCGCCAGTACGGCACCGACTACCGCAGCGTGATGCCGACCAACCTCTACGGCCCGGGCGACAACTACCACCCGCAGAACAGCCATGTCCTGCCCGCCATGCTGCGCCGCTTTCACGAAGCAAAGCTGGCGGATGCGCCGGTCGTGGTGATCTGGGGCACGGGGAAAGCACGCCGCGAGTTCCTGTACGTGGACGACATGGCCAGCGCCTGCGTTCATGTCATGGGGCTCCCCCGCGATCAACATGCCGCGCAGGTTTCGCCGATGGAAGCGCATCTCAATGTGGGCACCGGCGAGGATCTGACGATCGGTGAACTCGCCAGGCTCGTCGCGGATGTCGTCGGCTACACGGGGCGGATCGAGACCGATCCCACCAAGCCCGACGGTGCGCCGCGAAAACTGCTCGATGTGCGGCGCATCAACGGCATCGGCTGGCGCGCGACCACGCCGCTGCGCACGGGCATCGGTCTGGCCTACGAGGACTTCTTGCGCTCGCTGCAAGTCGAAGAGGTCCATGCTTGAGCGCACCTGGGCGGCTCGCGTCCATCAGAGTCCGGCCGTTGCCGGAAGCGGTGGCGCGTTGATGTCGCCCGAGGCGGAGCAGAGCCCTGGCCGGCCTGGCGCCGGCGCCGTGCTGGTCACGCATCCCGGTTTGCAACATTCGCATCAGCTCGCGCAGGCCCTGCATCAAAAGGGGCTGCTCAAGGCGTTCTGGTCCGGCATTCCAGTGGTGGATCAGGACGAGGCCCCGCCCTGGTGGCTGCCGCAGGCCTACAGGCAGCGCGTTCGGCGCGTGGGAATCCCGTCCGCCTTGCGACGCCACCCGGTCCAGTTCCAGATCATGCTGCGGGTCGGCGGGCGTCTTGCGAGCGGGCCTCAGAACGGCGATGACATTCACCGGGTTTTTCACCGTTTCGACGCATGGGCTGCCCGCCGCCTGACCGCGTTGCAACCGCGTGCGGTCGTGGCTTACGAGAACGCCGCCTATCACACCTTCATCGCCGCGAAAGCCGCCGGCGCCCTGTGCATCCTGGACGCCGCCGCGTTCCATCACAAGACGGTGGCGGAGCTCGTCTCTCCCGCCCACACGGCCTATACGGCCGAGATCAACCGGCGCAAGGACGCAGAGATCGCCATGGCAGACCTCATCCTCACCTGCTCGCCGGTCGCGGGCGACAGCTATGCTGCCAACGGTGTTCCCCGCCACCGGCTGAAGAGCCTGCTGCTGGGCGCGGACCCGGTACCGGCCGTGACGTCGCTGCGCACGACGGGCCGGGGCGTGCCACGGTTTGTCTTTGCCGGGCCGTTGAGCCGCAGGAAAGCGGTCGACGTGCTGCTGGAGGCGTTCCGGCGACTGCATTCGGAGGGAATCGAATGCGAGCTCCATTGCGTTGGCGGCGTCTCCGAGGCGGACCTGCTCGAAGCGGTCCACCAGACACCGAATGCGCGTTATTTTCCGAGCGTGCCGCAGCCCGAGTTGTTCGCGATGATCGGCGACGCCGACTGCCTCGTGCTGCCCTCGCGTTCCGACTCGTTCGGCATGGTCGTCGCGGAGGCGATGTCCTGCGGCACGCCAGCGCTGGTGTCCACGCAGACTGGCGCGAAAGCCATCGTCGAGGCCTTTCCCGGCAGTGGCTGGATCGTGGAGCCGAATGCCGAGGCGCTCTACCTCGAATTGCGCCGACTGATCGCCGACCCTGCCCTGCTGCAACGGGCTCGACCTTCGGCGCTGGAGGCTTCACGTGAGTTCTCATGGGAGAACTACAGGAAACGCGCGGGAAATCTGCTGGAGGAATTTCTTCAATGACAACCTCCGCACGCCCCCTCGGCGCACTGGCCGGACAGACATCGCTGACACGAACCGGCTATGTGTTCCTGTCGGTGCTCTTCATCGTGGTGTTCGAGGGCGCGATCCGGAAGTGGGTGACGTCGGCAGCCACACTGCCGCTCATCCTGCTGCGGGACCTGTTGGCCGTCTACCTGGTCTTCTATGTCTGGAAGCGTGGCTACTTTCGACGCCAGAAGAATTTCACCTTGATCCTGTTCGCCTGGTCCTGCTGCGTTGCCCTGTGGGGTTTGCTGCAGGCGCTGGTCAACGACACCAGCCCGCTGATCCTGCTGATCGGACTTCGCTTCTGGCTGCTGTACATCTGGTTTGGCTACGCCGTGGCGTGCGCGATGACGGAATCGGACTTCCGCACGGCCACGCTCACGGCGTGCGGGCTGCTCGTCGTCATGGCGCCGCTGGCGGTGCTGCAGTATTACTCGTCGCCAGCAGCCCGCATCAATGTCGAGGTCGACAACGTCGAGGGCGAGGTGTTCACCGCCGTGATGGGCGTCGTGCGAACCACGGGCACCTTCAGCTTCACTTCTGGCTACACCACCTTTCTGGCTGTGGTGGCGCCATTGGCGCTCGCCATCACGGCAGCCCGGAAAAGGTCGCTCCGACAAACTGTCTTTGCATCGGTGGCGTTTGTGCTTCTGATCGTCGGCAGCATCGTCAGCGGTGCGCGCAGCGCTGTCATCTTCACCGGGTTGCTGGTTGCAATCTATCTGCTGGGTCGCCTGGTCTTCTCGCGCGGTGCCGACAAGGGGAAGGCACTGGTCGGAACGATCGTCATGTTGCTGGCCGTCGTGCTCGCCCTCACGTTCTTCGAAGCGGCGGTGGACACGACGTCGCAACGCTTCGGCGAAGCGGCGGAAGCCGAGAACTTCTGGGAACGCGTGCTCACCATTTTCATCGGCGAGCCCGCCATCTACGACGCCTTCACCTGGGTGGGCGTCGGCATCGGGCAAGGCTCCAACCTGGCTGGCTTCGTACGGTCCGGTGCCGCCACGTTCGCGCTCGGTGAGACGGAGGCAGGTCGCACCCTCATGGAAGGCGGGCTGATCGGCTATCTTTTCTCGGCGCTCAAGATGCTGGTGCTGGCAGTGGGTATCCTGAAGAGCCTGCGCATCGCCATGCGAACCGGCGTCCTTTTCCCTCTCATCCTCTGGCTGGCACTGGCGCTCGGTCTGCTGACCTGGCCGGGCATCGGACAGCTGACGGCCAATGCGCTGCTGGGCATCCTCATCGCATTCGCGCTGGCGTCCTCGAAGTACCCCACGGTGGAGTTTTTTCCGCGCAAGCCGGCGCGGCGTTGAGGTGAACGTTCCTTGAGACTGCTTCACCTGATCGCTTCGGTCGATCCGCGCGGTGGCGGACCGGTCGAAGGCATGCTTCGCATCCATGCCGAGCTTCAGCGCATGGGACACCAGGGCGACATCCTGTGTCTCGACGCGCCGGATGCGCCGCACGTCCATGCCGTACCCGGGCGTGTCCACGCGCTCGGCCCCGTCAAAGGCACCTACGGCTACTCGCCGGCGCTCGTTCCCTGGCTGCGTCAGCATGCCTCCTCGTACGACGCGGTGATCGTCAACGGTCTCTGGCAATACACGGGCCTGGCGGCATGGCGGGCGCTGCGCGACAGTGCACCCGGCTACCACGTGTTCACCCACGGCATGCTCGACCCCTGGTTCAAGCGCCGCTATCCGCTCAAGCACCTGAAAAAGTGGCTGTACTGGCCCTGGGGCGAATACCGTGTGCTGCGCGACGCCAAAGCCGTGCTGTTCACCTGCGACGAAGAGCGCTTGCTTGCCCGGCAGTCCTTCTGGCTCTATCGCGCCAGGGAAGTCATCAGCTCCTACGGAGCGGCCGAACCGCCGCCGGACGAAGGGGGCCGCCTCGCCGCCTCGTTCCTCGATCGGTGGCCCGAACTGCGTGGTCAACGGTTGGCGCTCTTTCTCGGCCGTATTCACGAAAAGAAGGGTTGCGATTTGCTGATCGAGGCGTTTGCACGCATCAGCGCCACTCACCCGGACACGCGACTCGTCATGGCCGGGCCGGATGCGGACGGCTGGTCCGGCGCACTTCAGCAACGCGCGTCCCGGTTGGGTGTGAGCGACAGGATCACCTGGACCGGCATGCTGACGGGCGACCTCAAGTGGGGTGCCTTCTATGCAAGTGAAGTGTTCTGCCTGCCATCGCATCAGGAGAACTTCGGAGTCGCGGTCGCCGAAGCGCTGGCATGCGGCAAACCCGTGCTGCTGTCCGACAAAGTGAACATCTGGCGCGAGATCGAACAGGACGGCGCAGGCTGGGTGGCGCCCGACACGCTGGACGGCACCATCAGCACCATGACGCGCTGGCTCGACGCATCGCCGAGTCAACTCGAAGCAGTGCGCCATGCGGCACGACAATGCTTCTCGCAGCGGTTCCGGATCGAAACCGTTGCCACCAACCTGGTCAAGATCTTCCAGACCGCCCACCCAGTGCCTTCGGATACCCGACCTTGAAGATTCTTCTCTATGGCATCAATTTCGCGCCGGAACTGACCGGGATCGGAAAGTACACCGGCGAGATGGCCGCCTGGCTCGCCGCTGCCGGCCACGAAGTTCGGGTGGTGAGCGCCCCGCCCTACTACCCCGAATGGAAGGTCTGGCCGGGCTACAGCGCATCGCGTTGGCGGCGAGAAACCTGGCATGGCGTCACGGTGTTTCGCACGCCGGTCTGGGTGCCGAAAAAGATCTCCGGCCTGAAGCGGGTGCTGCATCTGGCGAGCTTCGGGCTCGCCAGCCTTCCGAGCCTCGTGGCGCAGTGGCGTTGGCGCCCGGACATCGTCTGGCTGACCGAGCCGCCGCTGGTCTGTGCGCCGGCCGCGCTCCTGTTCGCGCGCTGCCGCGGTGCCCGTGCATGGCTGCACATCCAGGACTACGAGGTCGACGCTGCGTTCGACCTGGGGCTGCTCAAGGGCGCGCGTCTGCGCAGTTGGGTCGGCGGCGCGGAACGCTGGCTGATGACCCGCTTCGACCGGGTGTCCAGCATCTCCTCGCGCATGCAGGAGCGGGCGCTCGACAAGGGCGTGAGCCCCCGACGCCTGATCGCATTTCCCAACTGGGCCGACCTGTCGGCAATTCGCCCGCTCCAATCGCCCAGCCCCTACCGCGCCGAACTCGGCATCGCCAACGATGCAGTCGTGGCGCTGTATGCCGGCAACATGGGGGCCAAGCAAGGTCTCGAGATCCTGGCCGAAGTGGCCCGGGCGCTGCAGGGCAACGGCACTGTCCAGTTCGTCTTTTGCGGTTTCGGCCCCGGGCGCGCAGTGCTGGAGACGCTCTGCGCGGGCTTGCCGAACGTGCGTTTCCTCGATCTCCAGCCGCTCGAGCGGCTTGGCGATCTGCTCGGCCTGGCGGATCTGCACCTGCTCCCGCAGCGCGCCGATGCGGAAGATCTGGTGATGCCATCGAAACTGACGGGCATGCTGGCCAGTGGCCGCCCTGTCGTCGCCACGGCGCGGGCCGACACGGAAATCGGACGCGTCGTCAGCGGATGCGGCGTCATCGTGCCGCCCGGTTCGCCCGAAGCACTGACCGCTGCCATCGCCGATCTCGCGGCGCACCCGGAACGCCGGACCGAAATGGGCCTGGCCGCGCGTCGCCATGCAGAGCAGTACATCGCTCGCGACGAGGTGTTGCGACAGTTCGAGAGCGATCTGCGCGCCTGCCTCGGTTGACCCGACCGGCGTGAAGCAAAACGGGCCCCGCGGGGCCCGTTTTCATGTCACTGCTCGTCCGGCAGGATGCTTTCGTAGTTGTAGTTGGTGTAGCGATAGCGCCCGTACTTGTAGCCGCCGTAGGCGCGCTTCTTGGCGTCCATCGCATTCAGCAGCACGCCGGTCGCGGCCTTGCCGCCGAGTGCCAGGCGCCGCGTGCTTTCCTTCAACTCGCCCATGCTCGAGAGGTTGGCGCGCGCCACCAGCAGCACGGTGCCGGCGTGCGCGGCGATCGCGGCCGTGTCCGACGCCACCAGCACGGGCGGCGTGTCGATGACGACCATGTCGTACTGCTCGGACAGACGCTCCAGCGTGCTGGTGAAGGAGTCCGAAGTGAGCAACTCGGCCGGATTGGGCGGCAGCTGGCCGGTGGCGAGAAAGTCGAGGTTCGGCACCACCTGGCGATGCACCGTCTGCTGCACGGTCAGGCTGCCGGCAATCAATTCCGACAAGCCCCCATGCCGCTGCAACCCGAGGTACTGGTGCAAATGGCCGCGGCGCAAGTCGGCATCGATCAGCAGCGTGCGCTTGCCCGCAGCCGCCATCAACGCAGCAAAGTTCGACGTGACGAAGCTCTTGCCCACACCAGGGGTGGCGCCGGTGATCATCACGCGGTTGTTCGGTGCCTCGAGCATGGCGAACTGCATGGCGGTGCGCAGGCTGCGCAGGCTCTCGACCGCGAGGTCGTCCGGGTGTTCGATCGCCAGCAATCGCACGCCGGTGGCGCCGGTCAGCCTGCGCTGGCCGATCGCGGTCTGTGCGCCGCTGAGAGGGATCGTCGAAAACACCGGCAAGGCCGTCTGCGACTCGACCTCGTGCGGGTCCTTGATGCGCTGTTCGATCAACGCATTGCGCACGAACGCCACGAGCACACCGAGGAGCAAGCCCAGGGCGAGCGCCACGGCCACCATGGTCTGCCGGTTCGGCTTGATCGGGCCTTCGGCCACGACGGCCTCGTCGAGCACGCGCACGTTGCCGACTTTGCCCTCCTTGACCAGCCGCAATTGCATCGCATTGTTGAGCAGGGATTGATAGAGCTCGGTGTTGACCTTGACGTCACGCTCCATGCGCACCGCTTCCTGCTGCAGCGCGGGCAGGCCCTTGATGCGTGTCTGCACGTCGCCGATGTCGCGCGTGAGGGCGGCGATCTGGGCGTCGAGCGTCTGCACGCTCGGATGGTTGGCGGTGAACCGGCCTTCCAGCTCGCGGCGGCGCTGCTGTGCTTCCAGCAGCTTGGTCTGCCGGTCGACCGCAGTACCGAGCGCGAGCGACGCTTCCTCGGTGAACACGACCGTGCCCCTCTGATTGCGGAAACGGTTGTAGACCTCTTCGGATTGCTCCAGCTGGCGCTTGAAGAGCGGCAGCTGCACGTCCAGGAAGGCGAGCGTCTTCTGCGCTTCGGCCGCTTTGCGCTCGATGTTCTGCAGAACGTATTGCGCGCCGATGGCATTGAGCACCTGCGCCAGCTCGACCGGGTTTTCACCCTGCAGGCTGGCGCTGATGATGCCCGACTGCTTGCCGCGTTCGAGGAGGCCGAGGCTGAGCTGGAGTCCGTTGACCGTCGACAGTCTGGACAGCTTGATCAGGTCGAACTCGGCACCCGGCTTGCCCGCCAGGCGGGCGACCATCAGCTCGATCGGGCCGTCGTTGCTCGTGCCTTTCAACAGCGTCCCGACGGTCCCCGTCAGCGGCTGGGCGAGCGACGGGTGCTCCAGCGAATATTGCCCTCCGGCCTTCGCCACCAGCTTGAAGGTGCTGGCATCGAGGCTGGTCGGCACGGTGAAGCGGGAAACCGCGATCTGCTCGGTGCCGGAGACATATCCCTTCATCCCGAGGAAGCCGGGATCCGACAGCGCGGTGGCGCGCCGCGCCATCCAGGCGCCGATGTAGGGCACGTAGCGCGGACGGGCCACGATGTCCAGCCCGGTGGCGTCGACCGCCTTGCCCAGCACCGTGCGCGAACGGATGATTTCCATCTCGGCGCTCGACGGCGTCTTGACGTCGAAGGCGCTGGTCGCTTCGGCGAGGAACGTCTTCGATGCGCCCTCCGTGTCTTCCACCTGGATCAGCAGGTTGGATTCGTAGATGGGACGCTGCAGCATCGCATAGACGACGCCGATCGCGAGGACCACCACCGTGATGGCGGCGATGAGCCACTTCTGCGCGACAAGCGCTTCGAAATAATGCCCCAGGTCGACATCTTCCTCGGGAAGTGACGCGACATTGGCCGAAGGTGGAGGCGAAAGCGTCGATTGGGTTTGATTGGAAGTCATCGGCTGGATACTCTGGAAATTCTGTTGGCCCATTGCGTGGCGCCGTCTTCGATCAGTGCAAGGGATGCCTCGAAACTTGCGCGACCCGCCTGATAGGGGTCGGGCACATCGCGCTTGCTGTGTTCACACAGGCGGAACACCTTGCCGCTGGTGAACGGATAGCGTCGCTCCACCTCCCGGCGCTGCTCGCCGTCCATCACAAGAATCATGTCCGCTCGCTGGCAAAGGTCGAGGCTGATCTGTCGCGCGCGATGCGCCTCGATGTTCAGCCCCCGCTCCTGCATCAGCTCGCGTGCCAACGGATCGGCCGGATAACCCACCAGCGCACCCAGACCTGCGGAGGACACCGTGGCTTGCGGCAGCGCTGCCGCAAGCAGGCCCTCCGCCATGGGGCTCCTGCAGATGTTTCCGAGGCAAACGGTGAGCACGTGTTGAATGGCCATCGGCCGCGTCAGTTCTTGTTGCCCCGGGGCAGATCCCGGACCGTCGTGGCCGTGCTCGCGGAAGGCAGGATCAGGTTCGCCACACGGCTGAACACCACCAGGGGCACCGGGTCCACGAAGACGATGTCCTTGGGCCTGAGCGCGAAGTTCTCGGCCAGCGCCAGGGCGCTCGCGGTCTTGGCGTCGAGGTGGAACACGGTGTGCCCGCCATCGGGCAGGTTGCGGATCACGTAGATCTGGCGCGGATCCGACGTATTCAGGTTGACGCCACCGACCTCGGTCAGCGCGTCGTTCAGGCTGAGCCGGCCATTGCGCATCAGCACGCCCGTTTGCAGGCCGACCTCGCCCATGACCGTGACCTTGCTCTCGTCGCGACCGCGCACGGTGACCATGTCGCCGTTGCGAAGAAGGATTCGCGATGGATCGACGCCTGCATCGGCCATGGCGTTCATGTCGATGCGCGTGCTGCGGCCGTTGCGCGTCAGCGTCACCCACGAGCGGTCACCGATCGGCGTCATCCCGCCCGCGCGGTTGATCGCTTCCGGCAGCGTCATCGGGATATCGGTGAAGACCTGCAGGCCTGGCGTCTTGACCTCACCCTCGATGTAGGCGCGCTTGCTGCGGAATGCCGCGACACGCACGCTCAGTTGCGGGTTCTTGAAGACACGCGAGAGACGCTGAAGCAGGATGTCTTCCAGTTCCTGGATGGTCAGCCCCGAAGCCTTCAAGGTGCCCGCATAGGGAAAGCTCAGATTGCCGGTGTTCGAGACGATGAAGCCTGGTGCCGGAGACACGCTGCCCGCGTCCGCCCCGCCGACTGCCGGCAGCCCGCTGAACACGAGTTCGGGGTGGTCGAACACCAGGATCCCGATGACATCGCCGTTGCCGATCCGGTAGGGTTCCGGTTCGCCCAGCAGCCCGCTCACCTCGGGCGGCACGGCGATCGGTCGAGCCGCCTTCTGCGCGCCGATCAGCTCGCGGGTGATGGGGGTCAGGAACCCCTCCGGCGGCTGGTCGCCTTCCGTGCCCGCGCCCAGCTTGAGCTCCGTGTTGACGGGACGTCCCTCGCTTCGCATGGAGCTGAAGCTTGGCGCGATGGTGCAGCCGCCCAACAACCCGCCAACGGAGGCGAGTAGCGCGACATGTAAGAAGAAACGTTTCAAACCCGGCTCCACGGCATGACCCAAATGAATACTTTTGCTAACAGTTACCGAATGTACAGCACTGGGAGCAGAAACCACAAAATGTTTCTTGGCCTAGCGCTTCGGGCCGAGTGATATGGCGTTCGGCGACGCTGCGCCGGCCATGACAGCCCGAGAAGATTGACCGACAAGGCCCGTGGAATGGACCTCTGCTGCTATCAAATCAGGAGCAGTGAAATAATACCGAGAGGCCAAGCCGGCCTCAGGGGTTTTCCACCTGGGCAGCGTGCTTCCAGGCAACGGAGGCCTGATCGGCGTCGTCTCGCGCTTCGGCCAGGCTGGCCAGCGCACGCCAGGCACGGCGATGCAACTCCGCGTCCTGCAAACCCAGTGCGGCCTGCGTCAGCAATTGCTGGGCCTTGCCCCAGAGCTGGCGCTTCATGCAGGCCATCCCGGCCAGATACTGCAGATTGGGGTCGCGCGGGTTGCTGCGCTGCGCGGTTTCGATGCGCGCCAGCCAGTCGGCGTCGACCGAATCGAGTCCGGCTTCGAGAGCGCGCACCAGTTTCACCCGCAAGGCGTCGCCCAGACCCTGCGGATGCTCGACCATGCGCTCCCAGACCGGCAGCAACCAAGCGCGGGCCAGCGCCAGGTCGCCATGCAGCAACACCATGCGTTGTGCCGCATGGATGGCCACCTCCGGAAGTTCGCGCTCCGCGAGTTCGAGGTCCGCCCAGGCCCTGAGCAACTGGGCAGGGTCGTGAGCGCCGGTCAGCAGTTCGGTTGCCAGCCCGCGCACGATGCTTTGCGCCGCCGCGTCGGAAAACGCCCGGTGCTTGGCGAGCAGGCGCGCTGTTTCCAGCGCCTCCAGCGTCCGTCGGTCCTGGCGCGCAGCCTTGAGCCGCAGACGCAACGCCAGCGTGCGCCGCTGCGCCCCCTGGGGCAACTCCTCCAGCCGGGCCAGGGCTGCGGGTGCATCGCGGTCTTCCAGCGCCCAGCGTGCGGCGCGCAGTTGCACGCCTTCGCGGGTCTCGAGGTTCGCCGGGGCGCCACGCTCAGCGCTTTCGTTCAAGGCCTGTTGCAGATGGGCGTCGCGCGCACTGCGATCCTGCAGCGCCTGGGCGCTCTCGGCGGCCAGAAGGTGGGCCAGCACGCGCACCTGCTGCGCCTGCGGCAGCGCGGCGTCCAGCGCCGCGAGCGTGCGCTCCTGCAACAGCGCAGCCTGCGCGGCTTTGCGGGCACGCGAGAAGCGCCCTGCGAGGAGCTGCGCGATGGCGTCGAGCACCGC
This sequence comes from Variovorax sp., assembly GCA_004211245.1. Taxonomy (GTDB): domain Bacteria; phylum Pseudomonadota; class Gammaproteobacteria; order Burkholderiales; family Burkholderiaceae_C; genus Variovorax. Next base: position 13,746 of record SEGN01000007.1, on the reverse strand, counting down.
CGCATGCAGCGCGCGTTCCTTCTGCTGAAGTCGCCATTGCCGCGCCTGGCGCGGCAACGAAAACAGGGCCGACAGCGCGCGCAACGCCAAGTGCAGAAAGATGAAAACCGCCACCAGCAGCAACAGCACCAGGTTCAGCGACAGGTCGACACGCCAGGGCGGCCAGAACACGGTGACGGTGCCCTGGTTGTTGCCCGCAAACAGCGCCGTCGCCGCCGCGATGCCGAACAGGGCGAGAAGCCAGAGGGCCGCGCGCATGGTCGCCTACCGCCCTGCTGCCGCGGTCGCGAGCGCCGCCAGGGTGTCGTCGACGCGCGGCGGCGCGGTCGACTTCACCTGCGCCTGCAGTTGCTGGAGCAGCGTGGCCGCCGCCTGGGTGCGGCGCGAGGCGGGGTCGAAGTACTTGTTCAACGTGGCCGAAACCGTGGCCAGTTCGGTGCGCGAAGTTTCGACCTGGCGCGACAACAGGGCCAGTCTCGCGTTCAGCAACTTGAGCTTGAGGTTCTCGCGCAGGAAGAAGGTCTGGTCGGGCGCCAGCAGCGCGGCCTCGGGCCGGTCGATGCGGCCCACACGCAGCAGCGAGCGCGCTTCCTGTCGCACCAGCAGCAGGGCACGCTCCCACCACGGCGCGTCCGCCGGAATCGGTTCGTTCTGCCACAGGTTTCCACCGCCGCTGCGCACCACCAGGGCATTGAGCGTCGGCAGGTCATCGACACTGCGCATGAGCTCGTCGAGCTTTTGCAGCGCTTCGCCGTTGTCGCCGCTGGCGCTGGCGCGGATGCGGTCGGCATCGCGCTGCATGGCGCGCTGCAGCGGCGCCAGCCGCGGTTGAGCCGCGCGTGCGATGCGCTGGTCGCCGGCCTTCAAGGCAGCGAGCAGCGGCTCGTTGTTGCCGGTGACCTGGGCCTGCTGCAAGGCCAGCCGCACCGCAGATTCGATGTCGACCACGAGGTTCTCGTCGCGCGAGCGCGACAGGCTCTGCATCAGCTCTTCGAGTTGGGAGCGCTGCAATGCGACTTCGGCGACGCGAGTTTCAGCCAGCGCAAGACGCGCCGCGGTGTCGCGCACCGTCTCCTGGGCCTGCCGCGCAAGGGTGCGCGCCTCGGTCGCCTGGGCCAGCGAATCCGCGCTCTGCCGTGCCAGTTGCTCCTGCATCGAGCCGACCCGCTGCCAGAGCGCCAGCGCGATCACGAGCGCCACCACAGCAACCAGCGCGAGCAGCCCGAGCGCGATGCGCGACAGCAGCAGCGCAGCGTCCGCCGTCGCCACCGGCCGGCCCGCCGGCACCGTCGCCGGCACCGGTGACTCGGGCAGGCTGTCGTCGGGCATCGCGGTGGCGCTCATGCGGCCAATTCTATCGACGCGACCAACGCGGCCACGGTGGGGAGGGAAGTTCGCACGCTGCCGAAACCCGCCTCCCGCGCCGTCTGCGCAATGCGTGCGTGGGTGGTCACCGCGCGCGAGGCCTTCCAGTCGATCTCCGGCAATGCGCGGCAGAGATTGCCGATCGCTTCGGAGCTGCTGAACAGCCAGATGGCGGCGCCCCGGGCACCTTCCAGCGCCAGGCGCCGATCGGCCGCATCGAAGGCCGGCGGCAGGCGGCGATAGGCCACGATCGTTTCGACCGTGCCACCCGCCGCCTCGATCTGACGGGCCAGCCAGTCGCGGCCGTTGGCGCGGCCTCCGGCGTCGCCGCCGCGCACGATCAACACCCGCGCCCCGGCGCCCACCTGGGGGGCAACCCGCGCCCACAGGGCCTCGGAATCGAACTGGGCGGCATCGTGCGCCGGTGCGTCGATCAGCTCCGCCGGGACACCGACCGCCTGGAGCGCCTGCGAGGTGCCAGGCCCGGTCGCCCAACATCGTGCAGAAAGGGCGAGCGCGCCCGCCGGTGCTGCGAAGAAATGCTCCACCGCTGCAGCACTCACGAACATCAGCGCAGCAAAACGGTCCAACCCGGCATGGGCGTTGCGCAACGCGTCCGTGTCCGGCATCGGCGCGATGGCCATCAGCGGCAATGCCACGGCATCGAGCCCCGCGTGCCGAAGCGCCTCGACCCAGCGCGCCGCCTCGCGCGCCGGCCGGGTCACGATCACGCGCTGCGACGGCATGCTGCGCGGTCAGCGCGCGCCGGCATCGCGCAATGCATCCGCGGCCTGCTGGCCCAGATGGCCGGCCGTGTCGACATCGGTGGCGACCCCCTGGCAATGGACTCGAAGCAGCGGCGCATCGCCCTCGGCGTCGCCCCAGGCCGCATCGACGCGCAGCGCGCCATCGGTCTGCCAGCGCGCGTGGGCTGCCAGCGGCATCGAACAGCTGCCGCCCATGGCCCGGCTCACGGCACGCTCGGCGGCCGTGGCCAGCGTGTCGGCCCGGTGCGCCAGCGGCGCGAGCAGATCGAGGAGATCGCGGCGGTCGGCCCGCACTTCGATGCCCAGCGCGCCCTGCCCGGCCGCCGGCAGCATGGTGTCCGGGTCGAACGCGACGCGGATGCGGCTTTCCAGGCCGAGGCGCTTGAGCCCCGCTGCCGCCAGCACGATCGCGTCGTACTGCCCCTCGTCGAGCTTGCGCAGTCGGGTGTCGAGGTTGCCGCGCAGGGGCTCGATGCGCACGTCGGGACGCAACGCCTTCAGCAGCACGACGCGTCGCAGGCTGGACGTACCGACGATCGCGCCGTGCGGCAGTTCGTCGAGCGAGGCATAGCGCGGCGACACCAGCGCATCGCGCGGGTCCTCGCGCTCCAGCACGCAGGCGAGCACGAAACCTTCCGGCAAGACCATGGGCACGTCCTTGAGCGAGTGGACCGCGATGTCGGCACGGCCGTCTTCGATGGCGGCCTCCAGTTCCTTCACGAACAGGCCCTTGCCACCGACCTTGCTGAGCGAGCGATCGAGGATCTGGTCGCCGCGCGTGGTCATGCCCAGCAGCGTGACCGCGTGGCCCCGTTCTTGCAGCAGGGCCTTGACGTGTTCTGCCTGCCACAGGGCCAGACGGCTTTCGCGCGTGGCGATCACGATGTTGCTCAAAGCCGTTTCCCACTGGTGAAGATCACCGGCGGGATGCTAGCATGTTGCGCTGCAGCAACGCCCTCTCATCCCCGTCCATCCGAGGAGAAAAGTCGAAGTGAAGAACAACAAGACGACGCCTGCCGCCAAGCGCCCGAAGAGCGACGACCAGCCCTTGATCGACGACATCCGGCTGCTCGGCCGCATCCTCGGTGACGTCATCCGCGAACAGGAAGGCGAGCCGACCTATGCGCTGGTCGAGAAGATCCGCACCCTGTCCGTCGCCTTCCGCCGCGACGCCGACCACGGGGCCGACCGCGCACTCAAGAACCTGCTCAAGGGCCTCTCCGCGGCCGAGACGGTGCGCGTGATCCGCGCATTCACCTACTTCAGCCATCTCGCCAACCTGGCCGAGGACCGGCACCAGATTCGCCGCCGCACCGACATCGATCGCGCTGGCGAGAGCGTCGACGGCAGCCTGCAGACAGCGTTGGCCCGCGTCAGGAAGGCGGGCATCTCGCCAGCGGCCGTGGTCGAAAGCCTCGCCCGCAGCTACGTGTCGCCGGTGCTCACCGCGCACCCGACCGAGGTGCAGCGCAAGAGCATCCTGGATGCCGAGCGCGGCATCGCGCAGCTCATCACGTTGCGCGACGAGATCCGTCAACGCCAGCAACTCTTCGCGGGCCGGAAGGACGCGCTCACGCCGATCGAGCTGGCCGAGAACGAGCATCAGATCCGCATTCGCGTCACGCAGATCTGGCAAACGCGCCTGCTGCGCTTCTCGAAGCTCACCGTGGCCGACGAGATCGAAAACGCGCTGAGCTACTACGAAGCGACCTTCCTGCGCGAGATTCCGCGCGTCTATGCCGACCTCGAAACAGCGCTGGGCCAGGAGGGCATCGCCCCGTTCCTGCGCATGGGCCAATGGATCGGCGGGGACCGCGACGGCAACCCCTTCGTGACCTCCGAGACGCTCGAATATGCGCTCCGGCGACAGGCCGAACTGGTGCTGCGCCACTACCTCACCGAGGTGCATTACCTGGGCGGCGAGTTGTCGCTCTCGGCCACGCTGGTCGACGTCTCGGTCGAAATGAACACGCTGGCCGAGCGCTCGCCCGACCAGAACGAACACCGGCATGACGAGCCCTACCGTCGCGCACTCACCGGCATGTACTCGCGTCTCGCTGCCACGCTGAAGAAACTGACCGGCGGCGATGCTGCACGCCATGCGGTCGCACCGCAGAATCCGTATCCGAACGCCGAGGAGTTCCTGGCCGACCTGCGCACCATCGCCGAATCGCTGCGCGAGAAGCATGGCGGCGCGCTGATCGCGCATCGTCTCGGCCCGTTGATCCGCGCGGTCGAGGTGTTCGGCTTTCATCTCGCCACCGTCGACCTGCGCCAGAGCTCCGACAAGCACGAAGCCGTGGTCGCCGACCTGCTGAAGGTCGCGCGCATCGAGCCCGACTACGCCGCACTCGACGAAGAGGCCAAGCAGGCGCTCTTGCTGAAGCTGCTCGACGACGCCCGCCCGCTGCGCGTGCCCGATGCGGCCTACGAGCCGCTCACGTCGAAGGAACTCGCGATCTTCGCGGCCGCGCGCGCGATGCGCACCACCTACGGCAATGCTGCGATACGGCACTACATCATCAGCCACACCGAAACGGTGAGCGACCTGCTCGAAGCGCTGGTGCTGCAAAAGGAGGTTGGCCTGTTGCGCGGCACCCTGAGCGCCGATGCGGTCGCTGACCTGATCGTCGTGCCGCTCTTCGAGACCATCGAGGATCTGCGAAATGCGGCGCCGATCGTGCGCGCCTACTACGCCTTGCCCGGCATCGCCGCGCTGGTGCAGCGCTCCGGCGCCGAGCAGGACGTGATGCTCGGCTACAGCGACAGCAACAAGGACGGCGGCATCTTCACCAGCAACTGGGAGCTCTACCGGACCGGAACCGCGCTGGTGGCGCTGTTCGACGAGCTCGATCTGGGCATTCGGCTGCGCATGTTTCATGGCCGCGGCGGCACCGTCGGGCGCGGCGGCGGGCCGAGCTACCAGGCGATCCTCGCGCAGCCCCCCGGCACGGTGCGCGGGCAGATCCGCCTGACCGAACAGGGGGAAGTGATCGGCTCCAAGTACGCAAACCGCGAAATCGGCCGGCGCAACCTCGAGACGCTCGTCGCCGCGACCCTCGAGGCGACGCTGCTGCCGCCGGCCAAGGCCGCACCGGCTTCCTTCATGGCCACTGCCCACACGCTGTCGAGCGCGAGCATGGCCGCGTACCGCAAGCTGGTCTACGAGACGCCGGGCTTCGGCGACTACTTCTTCGGCGCGACGCCGATCCGCGAAATCGCCGAACTCAACATCGGCTCGCGGCCGGCCTCGCGCAATCCGAGTCACAAGATCGAGGATCTGCGCGCGGTGCCATGGAGTTTCAGCTGGGGCCAGTGCCGGCTCACCTTGCCGGGTTGGTACGGCTTCGGTTCGGCGATCGAACAGTTCCTGGCCGACGCCAAACCGGCCGAGCGCAAGGAGCGCACCGCGCTGCTGCAGAGGATGTACACGCAGTGGCCGTTCTTCAGAACGCTACTCTCGAACATGGACATGGTTCTGGCCAAGAGCGACCTCGCACTCGCGTCGCGCTACGCCGAGCTGGTGGCCGACCGGAAGCTGCGCCAAAGGGTCTTTGCGATGATTGAGGCAGAATGGCATCGCACATCGGATGCATTGACGCTGATCACCGGCGCCAGGCAACGGCTCGAAGGCAATGCGGACATGCAGCGTTCGGTGCAGCACAGATTCCCTTACATCGATCCCTTGCACCATCTGCAGGTCGAACTCATGCGGCGATACCGCGCCGGCGAAGGCGGCGAGCGGTTGCAGCGCGGCATCCACATCTCGATCAATGGCGTTGCGGCCGGCTTGCGCAACACCGGCTGATCCGTTTCGGCGCGCGGCGCGCCCTCCTACATTCTTATCCGCGCAGGCCTGCGCGGCGTTTAGCTGCACGCCCGTAGCCTGACTTTGAGTCCGAATGCGGGAGCGTTGTGCTTCCGGGCATCGCGGACACGCCACCAGGAAGCGCTGCCATGTCTTTCCCTCACACCCTGAGTTCCGCCAGCGGTTCGGCCCAGGTTGATTTCGTCCGCGGCGACATGGCCGCGCTGGCCGCCCACATGCAGCACTGTGCCCGCTCTCGCGGCGCGATGTCGGGATTGCGATCCGCATTCCAGACCGGGCGCGGCGTGGTTGCCGGCCGTCTCGTCACTGTGGCATTTGTCGCCTTCAGCGTGACGATGACGGTGCTGGCCATCGCCTGAGGGTGGCCGCCGACATCCTGCAACGGCTGACCACGCTCAGCGACGAAGCACGCCGCCTGCTGCGCTCGCGGCACGAGCCCATCGAGCCTGCGATCCGTGCCGAACTTTTCGGCGCGCAGCGTTTCGAAGCCCACGGGCGCAGCCTTGCGCGCGCGCAGGCGGTGGAGCACAGCAACGCTCGCGCGAGCGGCGCACCCTTCTTCCCGCGCGTCGAAGCCAACCTGGCGTCGTTGCGCGACGCGTTCGATTACATCGCGATGACCTCGCGCACGGGGCGCTACGTGTCGCCAGCGGCGGAATGGTTGCTCGACAATTTCCACCTGATCGAAGCGCAGCTGCAACAGATTCGCGAAGGCGTGCCACGCAGCTACTACGCCGACCTCCCCAAGCTGGCAGCGCCGCCACTGGCCGGACTGCCACGCGTCTACGGCATCGCCTGGGCCTATGTGGCCCACACCGACAGCGTGCTCAACCCGGAGCTGTTCACCGCTTTCCTCGACGCCTACCAGGACATCGATGAACTCACGCTGGGCGAGCTGTGGGCGCTGCCGACGACGCTGCGCGTGGTGCTGCTGGAGAACCTGCGTCGGGTCGCCGAGCAGATTGCGCGCGACAAGGTGGCCCGCGAGGTCGCGCATGCAGCCTGGGACGCCGCCGATGCCCTCACCGCGACCGAGCTCGACGTGCTGGGCCGGCTGCTGCAGAGCCAGGGGCTGAGCGACGCCTACCTGCTGCAGCTGTGGCAGCGGCTGCCGGTCGAGCGCGGCGACGACGCCACGCCGCTCATTCGCTGGACCGAACAGCACTGCCCGAACGGACCCGCGCTGATCGACGAGGCACAGACCGCCGCGGTCGCGGCCAACATCACGGTCGGCAACATCATCACCACGCTGCGCATGGTGGGTCAGGTCGAATGGTCGGATCTGATCGAGCCGGTCAGCCGATCGCTGCGCGTGCTGCGAGAACTGCCGAGCTTCGGGCGCGAAAGCGAGCGCACGCGGCAACAGATCACACACGCGATGGAGCAGGTCGCGCGCCAGAGCGGACGCCCCGAGCGCAAGGTGGCCCAGGCCGTGGTGCAGCGTGCCCGCATGGAATACGGCGGCAGCCTGGCCGACGCGCCGATGAGCGACCCCGACGCGCGTGCCGAGCGCACCGCCGGCTACCACCTGATGGGCCCGGGCCGCCCGGCCTTGATGGATGCATTGCGCCAGACAGGTGCCGCGCCGGGCGCCGGACGGGCGTCGCGGCGTCGGGGCTTCCACGGCTGGCGGCTGCCGCTCTACCTGTTCGCCGTGCTCGGCGGCACCGTGCTGCTGATCTTCGCGGCGCTGCATCACCTGAATCGCATCGGCTGGGCGGAGGTCGGCGCCGGCGGCTGGCTTACCGGACTCGCCCTGGTACTGATGGCGTGGCCGCTGTCGGAGGCCGTGATCGCGCTGGTGCACCGCATCGTGGCGGAGTCGGCCCGGGTGCAGGCGCTGCCGCGCCTCGACTTCACGGGCGGGATACCGTCCGCGCACCGCGTGCTGGTGGTCATTCCGGCCATGCTCGGTTCGGCTGCGGGCCATGCCCGGCTGGCGCGCCAGCTTGAGCTCCACTGGCTCGCGAACCGTGAGGACGCGGCCCAGTTCGCGCTGCTCACCGACTGGGCGGACGCGGCGCAGGCCACCCAGCCGGATGATGTCGCGCTGCTGGACGATGCGCTGCAGCGAATCGCATCGCTCAATGCGCGCTACCCTGCCGGCCCCGACGCGCCGGCGCGCTTTCTGCTGCTGCATCGACCTCGTGTCTGGAGCGACACCGAACAGCGCTGGATGGGATGGGAGCGCAAGCGCGGCAAGCTCGAGATGGTGCTGCGGCTGCTGGCAAGCGACGACGCCAGCGGCTTCGTCCCCGCCGCCGCCGGCGAGGCGCTGGCCCCGCGCATCCCCTACGTGGTCACGCTCGACAGCGACACCGGCCTGCCGCCGGGCGCCCTGCGCGAACTGGTGTCCGTGGCCGCGCACCCACTCAACGCGCCGCAGGTCGATGCGGCGCAACGCCGGGTGACCTCGGGCTTCGGCATCCTTCAGCCGCGCATCGTGACGCCGTTCCCGTCGCGCAGCGAGCGCTCGGTGTTTCACTGGCTGTTCGCCGGGCGCTGCGGCATCGACCCGTACAGCAGCGGCGCATCGGACATCTACCAGGACCTGTTCGGCACCGGTTCCTTCACCGGCAAGGGCCTGCTCAACGTGCGCGCAGTGCATGCGGTGCTCGACCGCCGCCTGCCCGACGGCGCTGTGCTGAGCCATGACCTGCTCGAAGGCACGGTGGCGCGCTGCGCATTGCTGACCGACCTGGTGCTGCTCGAAGACCATCCGCATCACGCCGGCGTCGCCGGTTCGCGCGTGCACCGCTGGACGCGCGGCGACTGGCAGCTGCTGCCGCTGATGCTGCGCGCGCGACGCTTCGGCATCGACGGACTCGGCCTCTGGAAGATGAGCGACAACCTGCGCCGTGCGCTGGTGCTGCCGGCATCGGCCGCCCTGCTCGGCATCACCCTGTTCACCAACGCCGTGCCGGTCGCGATGGCGCTGCTGGCCGTGGGTGCAGCGCTCGCGCTCGGGCCGCTGCTCGGCGCCCTGGCGGGGCTGGTGCCGACCCGCCGACGCATCGAGCTGCGACATTTTTTCGACGTCGGCGGGGTCGATCTGCTGCGATCGCTGGCCGGCGCATCCTGGCAGTTCAGCCAGCTCGTGGCACGCGCCTGGCGGCTGACGGACGCAATCCTGCGCGCAGGCTGGCGGCTGCTCGTGAGCCGGCGCCATCTGCTTGAATGGACGACCGCAGACCAGGCGCAATTGCAGGCGCGCTACACGCCCGGTGCATTCCTGCGGGCGGGCCTCTTGCCCAGCACGCTGTGCATCGCGCTGGGCACGCTGGCCTGGCGATTCAGCCCGCACCCGGCGCTCGCAGCGCTGCTGTTCGCGCTCTGGGCCTGCGCGCCGCTGCTGGCCTGGTGGGTGAGCCGGGCGCCCACCCGAACCGGGACCGATGCGCGCCTTTCTGCAACGGAGCGCGACTACCTCGGCACGGTCGCACGCGACACCTGGCGCTTCTTCGAGAAGGTGGTCGGTGCCGAAGACAACCACCTGCCACCCGACAACCTCCAGCTCGAACCGGAAAGCACGGTCGCGCATCGCACCTCGCCCACCAACATCGGCATGTACCTGCTGGCCGCCTGCTGCGCCCGCAGCTTCGGCTGGATCGACAGCGCAGAACTGGTGGCCCGGCTCGGGGCGACGCTGGACAGCGTCGACCGGTTGCGCAAGCACGAAGGCCATCTGTTGAACTGGTACGACACGCGCACGCTGGAGATGCTGCCGCCGGCCTACGTGTCGAGCGTCGACAGCGGCAACCTGGCCGGCCATCTGATGGCCGTGGCGCAAGCTTGCCGCGGTTTCGCGGAGCAAGGCGCGCATGGTGGCGCCCTGCGCTCCCTGGCCGGCCGGTGCGACGCGCTGTGCGACGCAATGAACTTCCGCGGGCTCTACAACGCCAAGCGGCACCTGTTTCATATCGGATTGCGTGTCGACGAAGACACGCTCGACGCGAGCTACTACGACCTGCTCGCCTCCGAAGCCCGCCTGCTGAGTTTCATCGCGATCGCCAAAGGCGATGTGCCGCGCCGCCATTGGAGCGCGCTCGGGCGGCCTTTCCTGTCGGTCGGCTTCCGGCCGGGCCTCAAGTCCTGGTCGGGCTCGATGTTCGAATACCTGATGCCGGCGCTCGTCATGCCGGAGCCCGACGAGGGCCTGCTGCAGATGGCGAACCTGGCCGCGATCCGCGAGCAGCAGGTGTTCGGCATCGGCCAGCAGTTGCCTTGGGGCGTGTCCGAGTCAGCTTACTTCGCGCAGGATCATTCGCTGGCCTACCAGTACTCGCCGTTCGGGGTGCCGCGCCTCGCGCTGCGCCGCACGCCGCCGACCGACCGGGTCGTCGCCCCCTACGCCAGCCTGATGGCTGCCCAGCTTGCGCCGCTCGAGGCGCTGTCGAACCTGCAACTGCTCGAGTCGCTCGGAGCGCGCGGCGAGCTGGGCTTCTTCGATGCGGTGGACTTCACGGTCTCGCGCCAGCCCGAAGGCCAGGCCTTCAGCGTGGTGCGCAACTTCATGGCGCACCATCAGGGCATGTCGCTGGTGGCGCTGTGCAACCTGCTGTGCGGCGATGCGCCTCGACGCTGGTTCGGCGGCACCGCACTGGCCGAGTCGCACCTGGCGCTGCTGCACGAGCGCACGCCGCGCCAGATCATCGGCAGTGCCGACCCCCGCGTGCCGCCCGAGCCGGCCGAGGGCGAGGTGCCACCGGTGTTCCAGCCGCGCGCAGTCGACCCGACCGTGCCGGGTTTCCAGCCGACGCACCTGCTGTCGAACGGCCGCTACACCGTGGCGCTGCGGGCCAACGGCGCCGGCGTGAGCCGCTGGCGCGCGTTCAATGTAAGCCGCTGGCGCGACGACCCGCTGCGCGATGCCTACGGCACCTTCGTCTACGTGCGCGACCACCGCAGCCGCACACTCACCTCGCTCACTGCGTTGCCGGCACCGGGCGAAGGCTGGCGCTACCGCACCCGCTTCCTGGCCGACCAGGTGCAGTTCGATGCAAGGGGCCCGGGCCTGGAGGTTCGCAGCACGGTGCTGATCAGCCCGGAGGACGACACCGAGCTGCGCACCGTCACGTTGCACAACAGCGGCAGCGAGACGCGCGACCTGGAACTCATTTCCTACTTCGAGCCGGTGCTGTCGAACCCGAAGGCCGACGAGGCACATCCCGCCTTCGCCAACCTGTTCGTCGAAACCCGCTGGGAGCCAAGCTGGCGGGCACTGCTGCTGTCGCGCAAGCCGCGGCTGCACGGCGACCCGGTGGTAGCGGCGGCGCATTTCGTGGCGTCGGTCGACGCCCACGTGCTGTCGGTGGATTGCATGGCCGACCGGCGCGCCTTCATCGGCCGCAACGGCCGGCTCGCGATGCCGGCGCTCGACGCGCAGCCGCTGGCCGCCGACGGCAGCCCGGTCAACGGGCTCGATCCGATCGCCTGCCTGCGCGTGCGGCTCTCGATCGCGGCGGGCGCCACGGCGCGCGTGACCTTCGCTACGGCGGCGGCCGACCATGTCGATGCGCTGGAGCCGATGATCGACCGCTACCTGCAGTCGATGCACGTCGAGCGCGCCAGCCGCATGGCGGCCACGCTGGCGCAGGTGCGGCTGCGCGACCTGAGCATCGCGCCGGCGCAGAACCTCGCACTGCAGGACCTCACCACCATCCTGACCTACACCACACCGCGCGTGATGAGCGATCGCGGCCTGGTCGACCTGCGCCAGATCTGGCGCTTCGGCATCTCGGGCGACAAGCCGATCGTCCTCGTGCACATCCACTCCAGCACCGGCATGGGCCTGATCAACACGCTGATGCGGGCCCAGCCCTGGTGGGGCTTTGGCGGCGTGGCCTGCGACCTCGTGGTGCTCAATGCCGAGCCGGCCTCCTACCAGATGCCGCTGCAGCGCGAGATCGAGGCGCTGCGCGACCGCATCGGCCACCAGACCCAGAACAGCTTTCCGCGCAACGATGCCGCCGGCTTCTTCCTGCTGCGCGACATCGAGGTGGCGCCATCGGAGAAGGCCGCGCTGTCGAGCCTGGCCCGCGTGGTGTTCACGGCCGACGGCCGCCCGCTCGAACTGCAGGTGGCGGCATTGCGCGAACCCGCCGCCCCGCCCGCACCGGCCGATGCTGCACCGCGACCCGTGCGCGTGCCGCTGCTGGCACGCCCGGGCACCTCCGAGTTCGCCGAGTCGATGCGTGCACCGATGGGCGGCTTCGACGCCGACAGCGGCGAGTTCCGTTTCGAAGTGGACCTGAACCACCGCACGCCGCGACCGTGGATCAACGTGATCGCCAATGCCAACTTCGGCTTCCAGATTTCCGAGGCCGGCGCCGGCTTCACCTGGTCGCGCAACAGCCAGATGCACCAGCTCACGCCCTGGTCGAACGACCCCGTGCAGGACCCGGCGTTCGAGCACTACCTGCTGCAGGACCTGGACACCCGCGAACTGATTCCCCTCACGCCCGCCAGCCGCGGCAGCGGCCATGCGCGGCACCGCGTTCGGCACGGCCAGGGCTATACCGTGTTCGAGTGCCTGCACCGCAACCTGGTGCTGGAGACCACCTTCTTCGCCGACCGAGACGACAGCATCAAGCTGGTGACGGTCAAGGTCCGGCACGAGGGTGTCGGCCATCGGCGCCTGCGCGCGCTGGCCATGGTCGAGTGGCAACTCGGACCGGCGCGCGGCGCACGGCGCACGGTGCATTGCTGGAAGCCGGACGAACAGCCTGCCGTGTTCGGCCAGCAGCGCGAGTCGAGCACCGGCTTTGGCGGGAGCACCGGCTTTCTGATGCTCGCGGGGCTGCAGGGCGCGACCCAGTGGACGTGCGATCGCAGCGAATTCTTCGGCGGCGGCAGGGTGGAGATCCCCGACGCGCTGGGCCGGCGCGCCGGCAGCGGACTCGACGCATGCGCCGCGATCGGTGGCGAGTTCGCCCTGGTCGCCGGCCAGGCGACCGGCTTCACCTTCGCGCTGGGCCATGCACCGGACGCCGCCGCAGCGGTGCAGCTCGCCGCCCAATGGCAACACCGCGACATGACCGCGGCGCTGGACCAGGTGCGCGGCTTCTGGGACGACCTGCTCGGCCGCGTGCGGGTGCGCACCCCCGACCCGCTGTTCGACGCGATGGTCAACCGCTGGCTGCTCTACCAGACGCTGGCCTGCCGGCTTTGGTCGAAGGCCGGCTTCTACCAGGCCGGCGGCGCCTTCGGCTTTCGCGACCAGCTGCAGGATGCGATGGCGTTTGCGGCCATCGACCCGCCGCGATTGCGCGAGCAGATCCTGGTCAACGCCTCGCGCCAGTTTCCCGAGGGCGACGTGCAGCACTGGTGGCACATGCCCGGCGGCGCCGGCGTGCGCACCCATTTTTCCGACGACTTGTTGTGGCTGCCTTACGCCTGCGCCCACTACGTCGAAACCACCGGCGATACCGCACTGCTCGAGCAGCGCGTGCACTTCATCGACGGCGCGCAGATCCCGCCGGGTGCCGAGGACGCCTACTACGCGCCCCAGGTCAGCATCCAGAACGCGAGCGTGTACGAACACGGCGCGCGCGCCATCGACCACAGCCTCACGCGCGGCGCCCATGGCCTGCCGCTGATGGGCACCGGTGACTGGAACGACGGCATGAACCGCGTCGGCCATGAGGGACGCGGCGAATCGGTCTGGCTCGCGTGGTTTCTCTGCAGCGTGGTGGAGCGGTATGCGCCGCTGGCCGAAGCACGCGGCGAGCACGAACGCGCCGCGCGCTGGCAGGCGGCACGGCAAGGCTGGATCACCGCATTGCA
>SEGN01000622.1 GCA_004211245.1 Variovorax sp. | reverse complement strand
GACCGGTCGTGCCGATCTCGCTCAGTTCATGCTGCAGCGACATGGCATCGAGCCGGGCGAGCGGCAACGCAAGCATCAAGTCGATGCGGCGCTTGAGGGTGAGCAGCGCATCGTTGAAGTGGCGCGCTTTCTCTTCATCGGTGCCAGTGGCGGCGGCAGGATCGGCCACGCCCCAGTGCGCGGTCATGGGTTGCCCGGGCCAGTAGGGACATGCTTCCCCGGCGGCGTTGTCGCACACGGTCAGCACGAAATCGAGCGGCGGCGCATCGGGCTTGGCAAACTCCTCCCAGTTCTTGCTGCGGAATCCTTCGGTGGGCAACCGCAGCCGGGCCAGCGCTTGGATCGCAAGTGGATGCACCTTCCCGGTCGGGTGGCTGCCGGCCGAGAATGCCTTGAACCGTCCGCCGCCGGCATGGTTCATCAGCGCCTCGGCCATGATGGAGCGCGCCGAATTTCCGGTGCAAACGAACAGCACGTTGTAGATCTTGTCGGTCATGATGTGGATGAAGTTGCTCAACGATCAGCAATTGCAGGCCAGCGCGGGCTCGACCTCGCAGGCCTCGCCTTCGCAGCAGTTCTCGGTGAGGTAGCCGATCAGCGCATTCACCTCGCCGAAAGCGGCGCGGTAGATCAGGTGACGGCCGTTGCGCTCCTGCGTGACCAGGCCCGCATGCAGCAGTTCCTTGAGGTGGAATGACAGACTGGTGCCCGGCACCGCGATGGCGTCGACCAGCGCACCGGGCGTGAGCCCTGACGGCCCGGCGACCACAAGTGCGCGAAACACCTGCAGTCGCACCGGCTGTGCCAGTGCGGCGAGGGCTTTGACGACATCCTGGGCTTCCATATTTCAATAATAGTTGGATAATTGGAATGATGCAATCCCAAGACCCTTCCATCACCATCTTTCACAACCCGGCTTGTGGCACCTCGCGCAACGTGCTGGCACTGATCCGCAACAGCGGCGCGCAGCCCGAGGTCGTCGAATACCTGAGGACACCACCGACCCGGGAGCGCCTGCGCGGACTCGTGAAGGCCATGGGCATCCCGGTGCGCGCACTGCTGCGCGAGAAAGGGACGCCCTACGCCGACCTGAATCTCGGCGACCCGGCGTTGACCGACGAACAGTTGCTCGACTTCATCGGACAGCATCCGATCCTCATGAACCGCCCCATCGTCGAAACCCCGCTAGGCACGCGCCTGTGCCGCCCGTCGGAGGCGGTGCTCGATATCCTGCCGTCGCCGCAGCGCGGCGCCTTCGCCAAGGAAGACGGCGAACAGGTCGTGGACAAGGACGGCCGTCGTGTGGA
>SEGN01000170.1 GCA_004211245.1 Variovorax sp. | reverse complement strand
CTGGTGCTCGAGTGGCATGTGATCGGCATGTTCGCGCCGGGCTTCTTCACCGGCCATCTGATCCGGCGCTTCGGCGCATTGCCTGTGATGGGCGTGGGGCTGGTGCTGAACCTCGGCTGCATCGCAGTGGCGCTGTCGGGCGTCGACCTGCATCAGTTCCTCATCGCGCTGGCGCTGCTCGGCGTGGGGTGGAACTTCCTGTTCACCGGCGCCACCACGCTGTCGCTCACGGCCTATGCACCCGAAGAAAAAGACCGGGCCCAGGGCGCGCTGAACTTCTGCATGTTCGCCACGCTCGGCGTGACCTCTTTCGCCTCCGGCGTGCTGGTCACCACGCAGGGCTGGCGATGGCTGAATTTCGGGTCGCTGCTGCCGGTGGCACTGACGGGTGCGGCCTTGCTGTGGCTGGCGATCCGGCAACGGCACACCGCTCGGGCAGCGGTCTAGAAGCGCTTCTCGAGCCAGCCGCGCAGCACTTCGAACACCGGCTCGGGGTTCAACTCGTTGAAGATTTCGTGGTACAGGCTGTCGAAGCGGGTCGCGCTGACCACACCCGCCGGGGCGGCCTCGGCGAAAGCTGCGCTGGCCGCTGGCTCGACCAGCCTGTCCTCACCGGCGTAGAGCAGCAGCGTCGGCACTTGCCAGCGCGGCGCGGCCGCCTTCACCACCGCGCCTTCTTCGGACAGAAAGCGCGCGAGCCGTCCGCAGATGCGGTCGTGGTTGAGGGGGTCGTCGCGGTAAGCCTGCACCACTGCGCGGTCGTGCGAGATGTCATTGCTGTCGATGCCATTGCCCACGCGCAGGTTTGGGGCGATGCGCGGCAGCACCGCGAGCAGCAGTTTCTGCGCGGCGTCGAGGCCCGGATCGAGCCCGGGCGAGGACAACACCAACGCGTCGACCGCCCGTACGCCGCGCGCCACGAAGCTCGCGACCACCAGCCCGCCGAGGCTGTGGCCCAACAGGACCAACGGCGCTTCTTCCGGACAGGCGCGTCGTGTTTCGTCCACGACGGCCGCGAGATCGTCCACCAGCCGCAGCGTACTGGGCAACCCGCCGCGCACGCCGCTCGACCGGCCGTGGCCGTAGTGATCGTGCGCGCGCACCGCGAAGCCCCAGCTGTTGAGCCGCTGCGCCACAGCGTCGTAGCGGCCCATGTGCTCGCCGAGCCCGTGGACGATCTGCACGACGGCACGCGGCACCCCGCCTTCGACCGTCCACTCGCGCAAGGCGAGTGTCTCCCCATCGGGGCGCCGGAGAACCGGGCTCAAGCGGCGACGGCTTCGGCGGCGTGCGCCACCGGCAAGGCCGCAATCACCTCGGCCACGGCAGCCGTGAGCTTCTTCGCGTAGGGCACGTGCAGGAACTCGTTGGGGCCGTGCGCGTTGCTCTTGGGGCCGAGCACGCCGCAGACCATCATCTGCGCGGTCGGGAAGCCTTCGCTCAGCATGTTCATGAGCGGGATGGTGCCGCCCTGGCCGATGTAGCCGCAGGGCGCGCCGAAGTGCGCCTGCGACGCCGCGTTGAGCGCGCGTTCGAACCACGGCGTGATGGCCGGTGCGTTCCAGCCCGTGGCGCCGCCGCCATGCTCGAAGGTCACGCGCGCCTGGTAGGGCGCGTTGTCTTCGAGCAGCTTCTTCATCTCGGCCACGGCCGCATCGGCTTCCACCAGGGGCGGAAGGCGCAGCGAAAGCTTGAATGCGGTGTAGGGGCGCAGCACATTGCCCGCATCCTTCAACGCCGGAAAGCCTTCAGCACCGGTCACGCTGAGCGTCGGCTTCCAGGTGCGGGCGAGCAGCGCCTCGACCGGGTCGGTGGTGGTCGGCAGCGCGAACATGGTCGAGCCGCCGCAGTCGTAGTGCGCCCACGGAAAGCGCCTGAAGAGTTCGTCGCCGAGGATGGCGGCGGTCTGCTGCGCCTGCGCGAGCCGATCGGCGGGCACTTCGCAGTGGAAGCTGGCGGGCAGCATGCGACCCGTCTTGCTGTCCTCGAGGCGGTCGAGCACCTGCCGCATGATGCGAAAGCTCGACGGCACGAGGCCCGATGCGTCGCCCGAGTGGATGCCCTCGGTCAGCACCTCGACCTTGAGCGTGCCGCTGGCCATGCCGCGCAGCGAGGTGGTGAGCCACAGCTGGTCGTAGTTGCCGGCGCCCGAGTCCAGGCAGATGACGAGGCCGACATCCCCGAGCCGGTCTTTCAGCGCGGTGACGTAGGGCAACAGGTCGTAGGAGCCGCTCTCCTCGCAGGTTTCGATGAGGCCCACGATGCGTGGGTGCGCCGCGCCCTGCGCCTTGAGGGCCTGCAGCGCGGCGATGCTCGCGTAGACCGCGTAGCCGTCGTCCGCGCCGCCGCGCCCGTAGAGCAGGCCGTCCAGGTACTTCGGCGTCCACGGGCCGAGGTCGTTGCGCCAGCCGGTGAATTCGGGTTGCTTGTCGAGGTGGCCGTACATCAGCACGGTGTCGGTCATCGTGGTGCCGGTCGCAGGCACCTCGAAGAACAGCACCGGCGTGCGCCCTTCGAGGCGCACGATTTCGAGCTTGAGCCCCTCGACCTTCTGCGCCTCGACCCATGCGGCCGCATTGCGCAGCACGGTCTCGAGGTGGCCGTTGGCCGACCAGTCCTTGTCGAAGCCGGGCGACTTGGCCGGGATCTCGATGTAGCTCGTGAGTTGCTTGACGATGTCGGTGTCCCACTGGGTGGTGACATCGGCGAGGGCGCGCTCGGCGTCCAGAAAACCGGCCGGCATTTCGCGGTGCAGGGGTGCGTTCATGGTGTGGGGTTCTCCGCGGGTGGGGAAAAAAGCATTTTGCGCCTCTGCGTGCCGATGCGTAGAGTGCGGGGGCATGAGCAAAACATCGGCCAATATCAGAGTGGGCGTGGGCGGCTGGACCTTCGAGCCCTGGCGCGACAACTTCTATCCGAAGGGGCTCTCGCACGCGAAGGAGCTGGGCTATGCGAGCCGCCACCTGAGCGCCATCGAAGTCAACGGCACCTACTACAGCACGATGAAGCCCGAGAGCTTCCGCAAGTGGCACGACGAAGTGCCGGATGATTTCGTGTTCTCGCTCAAGGCCTCGCGCTACGCGACCAACCGCAAGGTGCTGGCGGATGCGGGCGATTCGATCAAGCGCTTTGTCGACAGCGGCATCGTCGAGCTCAAGGACAAGCTGGGCCCGATCGTCTGGCAGTTCATGCCGACCAAGGCCTTCGACGCGGAAGATTTCGAGGCCTTCCTCGCGCTGCTGCCGAAGAAGGAAGGCAGCCGCGCGCTGCGTCACGTGATGGATGTACGGCACGCGAGCTTCGTCACGCCCGACTACCGGAAGCTCGCGAAGAAGTACAAGGTCTCGACCGTCTTCACGGATTCGGACAAGTTCCCGTCCTTCGAGGAACCCGAGGGTGAGTTCGCCTACGCGCGGCTCATGATGGCCGATGCGAAACTGAAGACAGGCTATGCGCCAAAGGCGCTCGACACCTGGGCCGCGCGGGCGCAGGGCTGGGCCAAGGCGCCGAAGAAGCGCGATGTGTTCGTCTACTTCATCAACGGCGCCAAAGAAAAAGCACCGGCCGCGGCCGGTGCTTTGCTGGAGCGTCTGGGCTGGAAGCCCGCGGAAGGCGCCTAGGCGGCGGCCTGCAGGGCCGGCTTGACGTCGGCCTTGGCACCGGAAGCACCGAAGGTGATTTCGCCCGAGAGTTGGCCGCCTTCTTCAATCACGATCTTGCTGTAGCGGATCTTGCCGGTGACCTTGCCGGTCGCATGGATCACGAGCTTCTCGCGCACCGTGAGGTTGCCATCGAACACGCCACGGATCTCGGCGATGTCGATTTCGGCCGAGCCCTTGAAGGCGCCTTGCTCGGCGATCTGCATCACGCGCGAATCCATCGTGGCCTCGACCAGACCTTCGACGATCAGCGTGTCGCAGTCCGTGATCTCGACGCCCTTGAGCTTGATGTTCGGGCCGACGGTGAGTTTGCTGCCGCCTTCCTTGACCGCAGCAACGGCATTCGCCGCCTGCGCATTGATCAGCGACGACGACGGCGTCACCGGCGAGCCCGACAGGTTGGTGGGGGAGCCGACCAGCGGCGCGGGACGGGAGGTGAGGTTGTCGGTGTCGCTGGTGCGTTTGCCGAAGAAGGGGGACTGTGTGGCCAAAGGGGAGCTCCTCAAGAAAGGGGACTATCCTAAGAACGCGCTTGCGCATCGCGGCACTTCATTGCGAAAGATGCGTAACCGAATAAATCGAAGGCGCGCCGTGTGTGCACTTTCGATTGCCTTCGGCGGCTTTCGGGCTCAAGCGCGCTCGAATTTGAAGACCGCCGTGCCCGCTCGGGCGTTGGGCATCCATCGCACCTCGCGCCCGTCCTGCAGCCCGAACGCATCGAGCAGGCGCAGCTTGTTGCGCTGCGCCAGCACCTCGAAATCCTTGAAGGTACCGACCCGGATATTGGGCGTGTCGTACCACTGGTAGGGCAAATGCCGCGTCACCGGCATGCGGCCGCGCGCCACGCTCACGCGGTTCGGCCAGTGGGCAAAGTTGGGGAACGCGACGATGCCCGTGCGGCCGACACGGGCGGTTTCGCGCAGCATCACTTCGGCGTTGCGCAGGTGCTGCAGGGTGTCGATCTGGAGCACCACGTCGAAAGAGGCGTCCTCGAACATCGTCAGGCCTTCGTCGAGGTTCAGCTGGATCACGTCGATGCCGCGCCGTACGCATTGCGGCACATTGCCGTCGGCGATCTCGACGCCATAACCAGTGCAGCCTCGCTCGCGCTGCAGCAGGTCGAGCAGCGCGCCGTCGCCGCAGCCCAGGTCGAGCACGCGAGACCCCGGGGGGACGAGCCGCGCGATGACTTGCTGGGTTGCCAGGTCGCTCACAGCGCGATCCTTTCGAAATAGGACCGCACCACGCCGTGGTAGCGCGCGTCGTCGAGCAGGAAGGCATCGTGACCGTGCGGCGCATCGATCTCCGCATAGCTCACGCTGCGGCGGTTGTCGAGCAGCGCCTTGACCAGTTCACGGCTGCGCGCCGGCGAGAAGCGCCAGTCGGTGGTGAAGCTGACCAGCAGGAACTTCGCGCTCGCGCGGGCAAGCGCCTGGGCGAGGCTCCCGCCGTACGAACGCGCCGGGTCGAAGTAGTCGAGCGCGCGGGTGATCAGGAGGTAGGTATTGGCGTCGAAGTACTCGCTGAACTTGTCGCCCTGGTAGCGCAGGTAGCTCTCGATCTGGAACTCGACTTCCTGCGTGGAGTAGCGGTACTCCGTGCCGGCCAGCTCGCCTTCCACCGCGCTTCTGAGCATGCGACCGAACTTCTCGTTCATGACGTCGTCGCTGAGGTAGGTGATGTGGCCGATCATGCGAGCGATGCGCAGGCCGCGCTTGGGCACCACGCCGTGCTCGTAGAAATGGCCGCCGTTGAAGTCGGGGTCGGTCACGATGGCGCGCCGCGCCACCTCGTTGAAGGCGATGTTCTCGGCCGTGAGATTTGGCGCACTCGCCACCACCACGGCATGGCGCACGCGCTGCGGGTACTGAAGCGTCCAGCTGAGCGCCTGCATGCCGCCGAGGCTGCCACCCATCACCGCGGCCAGCGTCCGGATGCCGAGCGCGTCGAGCAGACCCGCCTGCGCGTCGACCCAGTCTTCGACGGTGACCACCGGAAAGTCGGCGCCGTAGATCCGGCCGTTGATGGGGTTGACATGCATCGGCCCGGTCGATCCGAAACACGAGCCGAGGTTGTTGACGCCGATGACGAAGAAGCGGTCGGTGTCGACCGGCTTGCCAGGGCCGATCATGCTGTCCCACCAACCCTGGGATCTCGGCTGGCCTGCGTAGCTGCCGGCCACATGATGGTCGGCATTGAGTGCATGGCAGATCAGCACGGCGTTGCTCTTGTCGGCGTTGAGCGTGCCGTAGGTTTCGTAGGCCAGCGTGTAGTCGGCGATCGAGGCGCCGCTGCGCAGGGCCAGCGGGCTTGCGAACGACATCGACTGCGGAACGACTTCGAGAGACATGCGAAAAAAAACCCGGCCTCGCCAAAAACGAGCCGGGTGCGGCCACGGTCTTTAGCTGAATTTGTTAAGCGCCCGCAAGCTGTAGCAAATCGGCGCTGAACAAGTATATCCCCCAGTCTTCGCGCACTTCGTGTCGCTTCGCCAACCCCCTTGGAAAGGGGGCAACACCGGCGGACCGGCGGAGCCGGCTCCGCGGTGTTCCACGCGAAGGCGACGCTTCTCGTCAGCCCAGGATCATGATGACGCCGAGCACCAGAAAGATCGCGGCGGAGATGCCGTGCACCAGCTTGATGGGCACCCGCCGCATGATG
>SEGN01000006.1 GCA_004211245.1 Variovorax sp. | reverse complement strand
GCGTCGGGCCGCAAGCGCGTCCGCCAGGACGTCAAACTCAACGCCGCGAACACCTCGCTGCGCTCCAAATACCGCACCGCTGTGAAGAATGTCGAAAAGGCCGTGCTGGCCGGCGACAAGACCAAGGCGACCGAGCTGTTCGCCAAGGCCCAGAGCATTGTCGACACCGTGGCCGACAAGGGCATCTTCCACAAGAACAAGGCAGCTCGCGACAAGAGCCGCCTGTCGGCCAAGGTCAAGGCGCTCGCCCTGGCCCCCGCAGCCGCCGCCTGACCCACACCGTCAGGCCAAGCCCGGACGAAGCTTCGGCTTCATCCGCCGTTTGACAGGGGTGCGCTGCAGCAAAGTGAAAAAACCGCCTTCGGGCGGTTTTTTCATGGGCGCACGTCGCTGACTTTCAGGCCGTTGTCGCGCGCGAAATTCATGACGAAGTCCCATGCCATCACGTCGTGATCGCGCAGTTCGGGGCTCACGATCACGCATTTGACGTTGTTGATGCTGGTCGGCACGCACCACGGCGAATAGCTCAGATGATCGCCGCGCACAGCGCCGCCGGGACGAAACGAACTCATCACGCCGGCCAGCCGCTCGGCCCAGTCGCTCGGCCGAAACGTGCGGCCATCGCTCGTGATGCCCTGGATGAAAATTTGTTTGGCTGCGGGGAAATCCATGAGAGGGGTGACGACGCAGCGGCTTGCTGCAGCGCACAAGGATTTTAGCCGGGAGGCACGCACGCCCCATGCCAGGGGCATTGCTGTGATGCGCAATCGTCACCGAACGCACGGGAGGCCCCGCCTAGAATTCGTCTTCCCCTCGCTGCCCTATCTCCGGAGATTCCCCGAATGAGCGCTACCACCCAGCCCACCTCGCCCCACGTCATGAACACCTACGGTCGGCTGCCGATCGCGCTGTCGCACGGGCAAGGCTGCCGAGTCTGGGACACGAATGGCAAGGCGTACCTGGACGGCCTCGGCGGCATCGCGGTGAACACGCTCGGCCACAACCATCCCGAGCTCGTGCCGGCCCTGCAGGACCAGCTCACCAAGATCATCCACAGCTCCAACTACTACCACGTGCCGGGCCAGGAAAAGCTCGCCAGCAAGCTGGTCGAGTTGTCGGGCATGACCAACGCCTTCTTCTGCTGCACCGGGCTCGAAGCCAACGAGGCTGCGCTCAAGCTGGCCCGCAAGTTCGGGCACGACAAGGGCATCGAGCGGCCCGAGATCGTGGTCTACGAGCACGTGTGCGACGAGCGCGACTGGCTGATGATGATCGACGAGGTGCAGTGCGGCATGGGCCGCACCGGCAAATGGTTCGCGCACCAGTGGGCCGGCATCGTGCCGGACGTGATGCCGCTCGCCAAGGGCCTGGGGTCGGGCGTGCCGATCGGCGCAGTGGTCGCGGGCCCGAGGGCCGCCCACATCTTCGGCCCCGGCAACCACGGCACCACCTTCGGCGGCAATCCGCTCGCGATGCGCGCCGGCGTCGAGACCATCCGCATCATGGAAGAGCAGAAGCTGCTCGACAACGCAGCCACCGTCGGCGCCCATCTCAAGGCCGCGCTGGAACGCGAGTTTGCGGGCCTTGCCGGCGTGAAGGAAGTGCGTGGCGCCGGCTTGATGCTCGGCATCGAGCTCGACCGGCCTTGCGGCGTGATCCTGAACCGCGCCTGCGACGCCGGGCTGCTGTTGAGCGTGACGGCCGACAGTGTGATCCGCCTGGTGCCGCCGTTGATCCTGAGCATTGCCGAAGCCGACGAGATCGTGGCGATCCTCGCGCCGCTGGTAAAGGCTTTCCTCGAAGAACCGAAGGCCTGAGGATGACCGAGATCCGCCATTACCTGCAGTTCTCCGACTTCACCGCCGACGAGTACGCGCACCTGTTCGCGCGCGCGGCGCTGATCAAGAAGAAGTTCAAGGCCTACGAGCGGCACCAGCCGCTGGTCGACCGCACGCTGGCGATGATCTTCGAGAAGGCCTCGACGCGCACGCGCGTGAGCTTCGAGGCCGGCATGTACCAGCTGGGCGGCTCGGTGGTCAACCTCACCACCGGCGACAGCCAGCTCGGGCGCGCCGAGCCGATCGAGGACAGCGCCAGGGTCATCAGCCGCATGGTCGACATCGTGATGATCCGCACCTACGAGCAGACCAAGATCGAGGCCTTCGCGGCCAATTCGCGCGTGCCGGTCATCAACGGTCTGACCAACGAGTTCCATCCGTGCCAGATCCTGGCGGACATCTTCACCTTCATCGAGCACCGCGGCTCGATCAAGGGCAAGACCATCGCCTGGGTCGGCGACGGCAACAACATGGCCAACACCTGGCTGCAGGCGAGCGAGATCCTCGGCTTCAAGGTGCACGTGAGCACGCCATCGGGCTACGAGGTCGACCAGTCGGTGGCCGGCATCCGGTCGGCCGACAGCTACCGGGTCTTCAAGGACCCGATGGAAGCCTGCCGCGGCGCAGACCTGGTCACCACCGACGTGTGGACCAGCATGGGCTACGAGGCCGAAAACGAGGCGCGCATGAAGGCCTTTGCGGACTGGTGCGTCGACACCGACATGATGCGCGTCGCGCAGCCCGATGCGCTCTTCATGCACTGCCTGCCCGCGCACCGCGGTGAAGAGGTCGAGGCCGAAGTGATCGACGGGCCGCAGTCGGTGGTGTGGGACGAGGCCGAGAACCGGCTGCATGCGCAGAAGGCGCTGATGGAGTTTCTGCTGCTGGGCAAGCTGTAGACGTCAGTTGCTCGACGCGCTTTACGCCCTCTGACGATATGTGTACATTGTTCACATATCGTCAGGAGAGCGTCATGGACTACCCGAAGATCGTCGCGCACGGCGAGTGGCAAAGTGCCTGCGAAGAACTGTTGAAGGCCGAGAAGGAACTCACCCGCGCGCGCGATGCCCTGAACGCGCGGCGTCGCCAGTTGCCGATGACGGAGGTCACGCACGAGTACGTTTTCAAGTCGGCCGGACGAAGCGACCTGCGCCTCGTCGACCTGTTCGATGGTCGCGATCAATTGGTGCTGTACCACAACATGCTCGCGGCAGACCACATCTGCCCTGGCTGCTCGATCGTGTGCGATCACATGATGAACAATTTTGCGCACCTGCATGCGCGGCGCACGTCCTTCGTGATGGTCGCGCGCGCCAGCGTCGCGCGCATCGAGGCGGTGAAGGCCCGCTTCGGCTGGCATTTTCCGTGGGTGTCATGCGAAGGCACCACCTTCCACGAAGACTTCGTGACCGCGCAGCAGCAGGCTTTCGGGATGTCGGTGTTCCTGCGGCAAGGCGATCGCGTGTTCCAGACCTGGTTCACGTCGGGGCGCGGTGTGGAGAACGCGAGCAACACCTTCAACCTGCTCGACCTCACTCCCTGGGGCCGGCAGGAGACCTGGGAAGACTCGCCCGCCGGCTGGCCGCAGACGCCGCCCTATCAATGGCAGAAGCTGCACGACGACTACGCGGCGTGAGCGCATTCACTTCGTGACATCGGCGTTGGAAATAACCGACACCACGACCCCGCGCGCAGCGCTAACTTCGCTGCATGACTTCTTCTTCCGCCGCGCCGCGCCTCTGGGACATTTCCCCGCCGGTGCATGAAGGCGCACCGGTTTTCCCCGGCGACACGCCTTACCGTCAACGCTGGGCCGCGAGCATCGGCCCGGGCTGCCCGGTGAACGTCAGCGAGATCACGCTGTCGCCGCACGTCGGCGCGCATGCGGACGCGCCGCTGCACTACGCGCCCGACGGCGCCACCATCGGCGATGTCGACCTCGCGCCCTACCTCGGGCGCTGCCGCGTGATCCATGCAATCGCGCGCGGGCCGCTGGTCGAGTGGTCGCACATCGAACATGCCGCTGCCGACCTGCCGCCGCGCGTGCTGATGCGCACGTACGAGCGCGCTCCGGTCGACCGCTGGGACGCCGCGCTCGCCGCTTACGCACCCGCCACCATCGAGCGCCTGGCCGATCTCGGCGTGACCCTGATCGGCATCGACACCGCGAGCATCGACCCGGCCGACAGCAAGACACTCGACAGCCACCAGGTGATCCGCCGCCGCAACCTGCGCGTGCTGGAGAACCTTGTGCTCGACGACGTGCCCGAAGGCGACTACGAACTCATCGCGCTGCCGCTGAAGCTGGTCAGTGCCGACGCTTCCCCCGTGCGTGCGGTGCTGCGCGAACTCCCCCGATGACCTCCATGACCATGACCCTCGACGACTGCCGCGCCCTCGACCGCGCCGACCCCTTGCGCGACCTGCGCGCTCTGTTCACCCTGCCCGACGGCGTGATCTACCTCGACGGCAACTCGCTGGGCGTCATGCCCGCGGCCGCCCCCGCCCGCATCGCCGACGTGGTGTCGCAGGAATGGGGCAACGGCCTGATCCGCTCGTGGAACACGGCGCACTGGATCGACCTGCCGCAGCGCCTGGGCAACAAGCTCGCACGCCTGATCGGGGCCGCACCCGACGAGGTGATGTGCACCGACAGCACCTCGATCAACCTCTACAAGGTGCTGTTCGCCGCGATGAGCCAGGCGATCGACGGTGGCGACGCCCAGCGCCGCACCGTGGTGAGCGAGCGCAGCAACTTCCCGACCGACCTGTACATCGCCGAGTCGCTGTGCCGCGAACGCGGCTTCACGCTGAGGCTGATCGACCGCGCGGACGCACTGCCCGCGGCGCTCACGCGCGAGGTCGCGGTGCTGATGCTCACGCACGTGAACTACCGCACCGGGGCCATGCACGACATGACGGCCGTCACGGCCGCGGCGCACGCGGTGGGCGCGCTGACCGTTTGGGACCTGGCGCACAGCGCAGGTGCGGTGCCGGTGACACTCAACGAGAGCAACGCCGACTTCGCGATCGGTTGCGGCTACAAATACCTCAACGGCGGGCCGGGCGCGCCAGCCTTCGTGTGGGTGAACACGCGCCATGCGAGCCGCTTCGAGCAGCCGCTGTCGGGCTGGTTCGGGCACGCCGCCCCCTTCGAGTTCACGCCGCACTACCGGCCCGCGCCGGGCGTGGCGCGCTACCTCTGCGGCACGCAGCCGATCATCAGCCTGTCGGCGCTCGAATGCGGGCTGGACACATTGCTGGCCGCCGAGCCCTTCAATGCCGACTTCGGCCCGATGGCGGCCCTGCGCGCCAAGTCGCTGGCGCTGACCGACGCCTTCATCGCGCTGGTCGAGGCGCGCTGTCCCGGTCGCTTCACGCTCGTCACGCCGCGCGACCACGCACAGCGCGGCTCGCAGGTCTGCCTGGCCATGACAGACGCGACCGAAGCCCAAGGCAACGCCGCCTACGCCATCGTGCAGGCGCTCATCGCCCGCGGCGTGATCGGCGACTTCCGCGCCGGCGATGCGCAGACGCCGCACATCCTGCGCTTCGGCTTCACGCCGCTGTACCTGGGCTTCGAGGACGTGTGGAACTCGGTGGAGCACCTTGTTCAAGTGCTCGACGCCGACGAGTGGAAGCGGCGCGAGTTCAACCAGAAGCACGCGGTGACCTGAGATGACCACAGAGAAGATCGTCCATGAAGAGAAGGCCCAGCTCGACTTCAGCGCGTCGATGAGCTACGGCGACTACCTGCACCTCGACGAGATCCTGAACGCGCAGCACCCGCTCTCGCCGACGCACGACGAAATGCTCTTCATCGTGCAGCACCAGACCAGCGAACTCTGGATGAAGCTGATGCTGCACGAGCTCACGGCGGCCATCCGCTGCATTGCCGCAGAGCAGTTGCCCGACGCGTTCAAGATGCTGGCCCGCGTGACGCGAATCATGGAACAGCTCGTCAGCGCGTGGACGGTGCTGTCGACCATGACGCCGCCCGAATACAGCGCCATGCGGCCCTACCTGGCCAGTTCGAGCGGCTTCCAGAGCGCGCAATACCGCTGCATCGAGTTCGCCCTCGGCAACAAGAATGCGGCCATGCTCAAGCCCCATGCGCACCGGGCCGACCTGCTCGCCAGGGTGGAGGCGGCCTACCGTTCGCCCTCGCTCTACGACGAGTCGCTGCGCCTGCTCGCACGGCGCGGCCTCCCGGTGCCGGCCGATCACCTCGAACGCGACTGGACGCAGGGCTACGTCGCCAGCGAAGGCGTCGAGCAGGCCTGGCTCACCGTGTACCGCGAACCGCATGCGCACTGGGACCTGTACCAGCTCGGCGAGAAGCTCACCGACATCGAGGACGCGTTCCGCCTCTGGCGCTTTCGCCACGTCACGACGGTCGAGCGCGTGATCGGCTTCAAGCGCGGCACCGGCGGCACGGGCGGCGTGAGCTACCTTCGCAAGATGCTCGACGTGGTGCTGTTCCCGGAGATCTGGGCGCTGCGCACGGACCTCTGACGCGACGCGCGCTCAGCCCGCATACAGCCAGGGCTGGTCCAGCAGCCGCTTGCCGAGCACCCGCATCGCCAGGTCGCGCCCCCAGCGCATGGCACCGGTCGCGTGGAAGATGTCGCCATTGCGGCGCGCGCGGGTCTGCACCAGGGCATTGCGCTGCCAGCGCGCGGCGGCATAGCTGGCAAAGGCGGCGGGCACATCGGCCGGGCCGCCCTCGCCGAGCGCTTCGGCCAACGCGACCGCATCCTCGATCGCCATGCCGGCGCCCTGCGCCAGGTACGGCACCATCGGGTGCGCTGCGTCGCCGACCAGCGCGATGCGGCCGTTGGCCATGCCGGCGGCCGACGCGAGCGGGGCGCGGTCGTGCAGGCTCCAGGCGCGCCACACCGGCATCGCTTCGAGCAAGGCCTGCAAGCTGCCGCCGCAACGGCCCGTGGCCTGCTGCAGGGCTGTGAAGCTGCTGGCCTGGTCCCAGTCGCGCGCGTCGCCGGCCGGCGCCGACTCGGCGATCACCACCACGTTGAGCCAGGTGCCGCCGCGCACCGGGTAGGCCACCGCATGCAGCCGCGGGCCGAGCCAGACGTCGACCTGGCGGCTGCGCCGCGCCGCCGGCAGTCGCGATTGATGCAACAGGCCGCGCCAGGCCGTGTGGCCCGTGCTGCGCGGCGCCGCGGCCGAGGCATCGACCTGCTGCCGCACCGTGCCCCACAGGCCATCGGCGCCGACCAGCGCATCGCCTTCCCACGCACGCGCATCGACGCTCGACACACAGACCGATGCATCGCCGGCCACCGCCTCGCCGACCCGCACGCCGAGGTTGAGGCTCAGCTGCTTCACGCCGCGCGCCTGCGCCGCACGCAGCAGCAGCGTGTGCAGGTCGGCGCGGTGCACGCAGAAGTACGGCGCACCGTAGCGCTGCTGCAGGCTTTGGCCGAGCGGCATGCGCGCCAGCTCGGCACCGGTGTCGGCGCTGCGGATCACCAGCGCCTCGGGTTGCGCCGCGACGGCCTTCAGCGGCTGTGCCAGGTTCAGCGCGATCAGCCGGCGCGTGGCATTGGGGCCGAGCTGCACGCCGGCGCCGATTTCACCGAAGGCGGGCGTCTGCTCCAGCAGGTCGATGCGATGGCCGCGCCGCGCGAGGGCCAGCGCGGTCGCGATGCCGCCGATGCCGCCGCCGGCGACCAGGATGTGCGCCGCCATCCGGCTCAGCGCGAACCAGCGGCAGGGACGCTATCGGCCGGTTTGGCGTCGGCCTTGCCGCAGGCGCCGCAGCTGTCGCACGAACCGCAGCCCGAACTCTTGGCCAGCGAGGCCGCCAACTGCTCGGCACGGGCCTCGTCGACCAGGCCGGCGCGCCGGCTGCCCATCGCCAGCTTCTGCGCGGCACTGTGGCGCCAGCCGGCCGGCATCCATCGCCAGGCCGCAGAAAGTGCGGCGGCCAATACGATCAAGGCAACGATGATGTTCTGCGTCATGGCGGCTAACCCCAGCCCAGTGCGAGCGCGATGCGGTAGGTGATGAAGCAGGCAATGTAAGCCAGTGCGAACAGGTAGCCCGCCATGATCCATACGTACTTCCAGGAATTGGTCTCGCGCTTCACTGCGGCCAGCGTCGAGATGCACTGCGGCGCGAACACATACCAGACCAGCAGCGACAGCGCCGTGGCCAGCGACCAGCTGCCCGCGATCAGCGGCTGCAGCTGCCCCGCCACCTCTTCGCCCGTGGCCGAGAGCGCATACACGGTGCCGAGCGCGCCCACAGCAACTTCGCGCGCCGCCATGCCCGGCACCAGCGCGATCGAGATCTGCCAATTGAAGCCGATCGGCGCAAAGATGTGTTCCAAACCGCGGCCCAGCATGCCGGCCAGGCTGTACTGGATGGCCGGGCCGGTCGCGCCTTCGGGCGGCGACGGGAAGGTCGCCAGGAACCACAGCAGGATCGTGAGCGTGAGGATGATCGTGCCCACGCGCTGCAGAAAGATCCACGCGCGCTCGTACAGGCCGAGCGCGAGGTTGCGCAGGTTCGGCCAGCGGTAGGCCGGCAGCTCCATCATCAGCGGCGATTGCGAGGCGTTGTCGCGGAACCGCTTCATCACCCACGCCACGGCCATCGCCGACACGATGCCGAACGCGTACAGCCCGAACAGCACGATGCCCTGCAGGTTGAACAGGCCGCCCACCGTGCGCTCGGGAATGAACGCGGCGATCAGCAGCGCATACACCGGCAGCCGCGCCGAGCAGGTCATGAGCGGCGCGATCATGATGGTCGTGAGCCGGTCACGCCAGTTGCTGATGGTACGCGTGGCCATCACGCCGGGAATGGCGCAGGCAAAGCTCGACAGCAGCGGGATGAACGAGCGGCCCGACAGCCCCACGGTGCCCATCACGCGGTCGAGCAGGAACGCCGCGCGCGGCAGGTAGCCCGAGTCCTCGAGCGCGAGGATGAAGAGGAACAGGATCAGGATCTGCGGCAGGAACACCACCACGCCGCCCAGGCCGGCCACGATGCCGTCCACCAGCAGGCTTTGCAGCAGGCCCTCGGGCACCACCGCCTTGACCCCGTTGCCGAGCGCCTCGGTGCCGGCCTTGATGGCGTCCATCGGCGCGTTGGCCCAGCTGAACACCGCCTGGAACATCAGGAACAGCGTGACCGCCAGCACCAGCACGCCCCACACCGGGTGCATCACCACACGGTCGATGCGGTCGCTGGTGGCGAGACTGCCGACCGGCTCGCGCACGGCCAGCCCGAGGATGCGGCGCACCTCGCGCTGCGTGGCCAGCACGTCGTCCATGCCCGGCGCCTGCCACGGCACGGGTTTGGCGGCCGCCACCGGCGCGTCGAGCGCGGCCAGCAAGGCCCCGGCGCCGCCGGTGTGCACGCCGACCGTTTCGATCACCGGCATGCCGAGCTCGCGCGACAGCACGGCCGCGTCGACCGCGATGCCCTGCTTTTTGGCCATGTCGGTCATGTTGAGCGCCATCACCATCGGCAGGCCGAGCTTCTTCGCTTCGAGCACCAGCCGCAGGTTGAGGCGCAGGTTGGTGGCGTCGGTGACGCACACCAGCAGGTCGGGCAGGTCCGCGACGCGCTGGCCGGTCACCACGTCGCGCGTGACCGCCTCGTCGGCACTCAGGGCGTTGAGGCTGTAGGCGCCCGGCAGGTCGAGCACGAACACACGCCGGCCCGACGGCGTGACCAGCGTGCCCTCCTTGCGCTCGACCGTGACGCCGGCGTAGTTGGCCACCTTCTGCCGGCTGCCCGTGAGCAGGTTGAACAGCGCGGTCTTGCCGCAGTTGGGGTTGCCGAGCAGCGCGACGCGGGCCGGCTGGGCGGTGGGCGAGAGACCGCCCGGGCTGCGGATGACGGCCTCAACCATGGTGCTCGGCCCCCGGCGTGACGCGGATGAACGCCGCCTCGTGGCGGCGCAGCGCAAAGGTGGTGTGGCCGAGGCGCACCGCCAGCGGCTCGCGCCCCGGCAGTCCGCTGGCGACGATGCGGACGGCTTCGCCCGGGACGAAGCCGATCTCGGTCAGGCGCAGGACGAGGTCGTGGCCCTCGACGTCGGTGGGGCGGGCGAGGTCGAGCACGGTCGCCCACTGGTGGCTGGGTAGCTTGTCGAGGCTCATGGCCGGGGTCGTTGTGGATGTCGTCACCCGAAGAATCCGTTCTCAATGAAGATGAGAATTATTCTCGAAAACAACAACCTGTGACACAGGGAGGCTGAAAGTCGCTGCGACCGCCGTTTTTTCATCCTGCTGCGAACTGGCCGCCAACCGACGGCTGGAGCGCTGATTGGAGAAGTTCGCTTGCTCCAGCCTCGTACGATCGCTCCGAGCGCAGCAATGCGCCGCAACGTCCTTACGGCCGCACGTAAGTGAAGCGCTCAAAGGCCTTCAATGATCCTGATGTCCCGGTCGGCACCATCGCCGAGTGCGACCAGCGCGGCCTGATAGGCAGCGCTGTCGTGTGCCGCCATCGCCTGCTCGATACTGTCAAACTCCACGAGCACAGTGCGCTGCGCCAGACCGAGCTCATAGACCTTGGTGGGTTCACCCCTTGCAAGGAAGCGAGCGCCGTTGGCGACGAGCGCGGGGCCGGCCAGTTG
The DNA here is from genome assembly GCA_004211245.1 of Variovorax sp. Lineage (GTDB taxonomy): Bacteria > Pseudomonadota > Gammaproteobacteria > Burkholderiales > Burkholderiaceae_C > Variovorax. The sequence continues at coordinate 16,120 of SEGN01000006.1, read as the reverse complement.
CGCATAGGCTGCCACCTTGACGGGATCGTTGACCGCGCGGTAGGTGCTTATCCAGAATGCTTTCGGCATGTTGACCTTGTTGGTGGATTGACATGCGACCACGGCGATTCACCGCATCACCGTGGCCCAGAGTGACTACTTGCGCGCGAGCGAATCAAGCTTGCGTTCGAATGCGTGATAGCCGATGCGCTCGTAGAGTTCTTCGCGGGTCTGCATGAGCGGCAGCACCTCGCGCTGGGTTCCTTTGCGCCGAATCGACTCGTAGACCGCTTCGGCCGCCTTGTTCATCGCACGGAACGCCGACAACGGATACAGGACCAGCGCCACCCCGGCGCCGCGCAGTTCCTCCACGGTGAACAACGGCGTCTGCCCGAATTCAGTGATGTTGGCGAGCACGGGGGCACCGGCCAGGGCCGTGAAGCGCTGATAGGTCGCCAGGTCGGTCACGGCCTCTGGAAACATCATGTCGGCGCCTGCCTCGATACACCGGGCCGCGCGCTCGAGCGCGGCTTCGACGCCCTCGACTGCAAGTGCGTCGGTACGGGCCATGACGACAAAGCTGTCGTCGGCGCGGGCGTCGACAGCGGCCTTGATGCGGTCCACCATTTCGGCCAGGCTCACGATCTCCTTGTTGGGGCGGTGGCCGCAGCGCTTGGCACCCACCTGATCCTCGATGTGGATGGCCGCAGCTCCCGCCTTCTCGACAGATCGGACAGTGCGCGCGATGTTGAACGCTGAAGCGCCGAAGCCGGTGTCCACGTCCACCAGCAGCGGCAATGGGCAAACATCCGTGATACGCCGGACATCTGTCAATACGTCGTCGAGGTTGGAGATGCCGAGGTCCGGCAACCCGAGCGAGCCTGCAGCGACCCCGCCACCGGAAAGATAGATTGCACGGTAGCCGGCGCGTTCGGCCAGCAGCGCGTGGTTGGCATTGATGGCGCCGACCACCTGCAGCGGCGCCTCCTCTGCGACCGCGTTGCGAAAAGCCTGCCCGGCGGATAATTTTGAGTTCATGTCTGCGCCACGTCGGCGATCTTCGATGCAGTCAGCATCGCATTGAGCGGCGCCACCGAGTCGGCCGCAAAGACGTTGTTGGCAAGGACGAGGATTTCGGCCGCGCGTTCTGCGCCTACGGCCACCGAGGCCAGTGACATGAACTTGCGCTCGATCTCCTGGTGCGCCATTGGGTTCTCTGGCATCCCGCGCGAGTAGTCAACGCGGCGCGAGAACCGGCGCCCGTCTCTCGCGACCAGCGTGACGCGACCGCCGTACACCGACGGGTAGGCCGCATCGATCTCAGGGTCGACCTCGATGACCACCTTGCGGGCCAGTGCCACGGTGCGCGCCTCGACGATGCGTTCGGGCGTGAACTGCTCGAGATACGCCTGCTGGTCGAAGATGCCAACCGCGATGTTGTAGCGCAGGCTCATCTGCGCATTGAGCACGGAATCTGCCTGGTAGTCGAAGCCGGTCTGGGTCTGGACCACACTCGGGATACCGGCAAACACCTCTTCAATGTCGTCAGCCGAGAGGGCGTGTTCCTGCACGAGCGATATTGCTGCGTCGACGCACGCATGGTTGCTGCCGCAGCAGGCATGCGGTTTGAAGCAGGTCTCGTCCGAATGCCAGCGTTGGCCAAGTCCCTCGACAATCTGGCCTGGTCGCGGCGAGTCCGACATCGCGAAAAGGAAGCCGCCATCCTCGGCCTCCAGGATATAGCGCGGGCCCTCAAAACCGCGTGCGGCGAGAAGCGCTGCCGTGATGCCATCCTGCGCCGCCCGACCGGGGTGCATGCGCTTGCTCATCGACCCGTCCGTGGTGAAGGCCCAGAGCCCTGCCGACTGCGTGCCGGCCAGTCCCAGGGCGCTTGCAGTTGTCTCAGGGTCCAGACCCAGAAGAACGGCAGCCGTTGCTGCTGCTGCAAAGGTGCCGCAGGTGCCGGTGAGGTGCCATCCCCGCATGCGCGCCCGACCCGGATTTGCGGCCTGGCTCACGCGGTTCATCGTTTCGTAGCCGGCCGCCACCGCGGCCAGTATCCGGCTGCCGGAGGACTGCATGCGTTCGCCCAATGCGAGAGCGACCGGCACCACGATGGCGCCGGGATGGATCTTGGCGCGGCTATGGTCGTCGAAGTCGAAGCTGTGGATCGCGGTCCCGCTGGCCAGCACGCTGAAGCCCGCGCTGACCCGGGTGTCGCCGCCCCACAGTCCTGCTTCAGGTGGCCCGCCCTGCTCTGCAGCAAACTCCCGCATGGTGCGCCCCCACGGCGTGGTCAGACCGTAGAGTCCGCAGCCGATCGCATCCACGACGGCCTTGGCCAGCACGGCGCGTGTGGTGGCAGGAATGGCATCGCCTTTCAGCGAGGCGATGAAGCCCGCCAGCTCGATCGTGATGCCCTTGTGGTCACGCGCCATCGTCTTCCAGGTCTTGAGGTCGTCGGTCAATTCTTGATCCTTGGGCAATCTCAGTCGGCCTTGGCACCCGAATCGCGTGCAACCTTGCCCCAGCGCATGGTTTCTTCACGCATGAATGCGGCGAAGGCTTCGGGTGAAGGATGGGTCAGGGGTTCGACGCCGACCTTGAGCATCGCCTCCTTGACCTCGGCGGAGCCACTGACCTTGATGAGAGCTGCGTGGAGTCGGTCGACGATGGGCCGCGGCGTCTTTGCAGGCGCCATGACGGCAAACCAATTGAAAGCCAGCACGCTCGGAATGCCCTGTTCGACAGAGGTCGGTGTGCCAGGGAGTGAGGGAGCGCGCGCAGTGTTGGTGATGGCGACGGCCCGCAGCTTGCCGTCGGCCACCATGGTCTGGAGGGCCGGCAGATCCATGATCACGCCGTTGACATGGCCGCCAACCGTGTCGACCACGGCCGGGCCGGCGCCCTTGTAGGGAACATGCAGGAATTTTCCTTGCGTGGCCGTGCGAAGCAGCTCGATGGCCAGATGCGGAAGTCCGCCGTTGCCGGATGAAGACAGCGTGATCTCGCGCGTCTTGGAGAGCGCAACCAGCTCCTGCAAGGTCTGCACTTTGATGGACGGATGCACGGCGATAAGCTCCGGCGTGCTCGCCACCGTTGTGATGCCCACCAGGTCGTTGAGCGCGTCGAACGGCATCCTGGAATAGGTGGCCGGGCTGATGACCAGGGGACTCGCGCTGGCGAGTGTGAGGGTGTAGCCGTCCGGTGCGGCCCGCGCAACAAATTCCGTGCCGATGAGCGCATTGCTGCCCGGCTTGTTGACCACGACAACCGGGACACCAAGCGCTTCACCCAACCGCGGCGCGAGAATCCGGGCCACGATGTCATTGGAGCCGCCAGGCGGAAAGCCGACCACCAGGTTGATCGGCCGGTTGGGGTAGTCCTGCGCATGCACAGCGCCAGTGGCGGCTGCAAGGAGCAGCGACGTCGCCGCAGCAGCGGCGTGCAAGAACGAGCGACGACCAGCTGGCCGGCCTTTGGAAATGAGCGATCTCATGGGTGTCCTGTCAAATAGGGTTGTGCATGTCTTCTTGGGGGGCCAGCAGCTCGGCAATCTGTGTTGCGTCGACGTTCTCCAGGTGGCGAATTGCGTCGCGCAGGGCTCCCGCCCGCTTTCCCAGGCACGGGGTCGCAAGCTGCATGAATTTCTGTTCAACATCGGCGGCCGTCAGAGGCCATTCCGGTTCACCGCGTGCATTGGAGACTGCGCGCCGAAAACGCTCGCCGGTGTTCAGTTCGAGCTCGACCCAGGCGCCGCGCTCTGACGGGTAGTGCTCGTCCAACGAAGTGTCGACCACCACCTCCAGCCTTTCCATCATGGCGCGCACGGGCTCTTCGCTCAGCAGGGCATCGGTGTAGCGGAAGATCGACGCATCGCCTTCGACCAGGGCCACGGCCACCGAAAAGCCGATGCTGAACTGCGCCTCCTCGCCGCTGGCAGGCGGCTCGATGGCGGCGGCCCGGGTCACGGTGTCGACGCCGACCCGGATCCGTCGCACGTCGCTCGCGCCGACACCGTGCGCTGCCACCAGTTCGAGCGCACAGTCGACCGGCGCATGGTTGCCCCGGCAGCCGGCGTGGCGCTTGAGATAGGTCTCGTGGATGCGAAAGCCGTCGCCCAGATCTGCGCCAATCGCCTCGATGTCCGCGGTGGTCACGGCGCCGAGCGCGGGCAGGAAGCCGTTCTCCAGCACCCGGGGTGCGCCGGCCTGCCCAGCTTGCGCCAGGGTCGCGGCGACCATGCCGCCCTCGCACGAGCGTGCCACCTGGAGCGGCTGCGTGCTGGAACACTTGAGGGCTTCCTTGAATCCGGCGCCGAGATTGGCGCCGATCGAAATGGCATGGCCGCAGGCCTCCGGTGACAGCTGCCGCAGGCGGGCGATGGCCGCGGCCGACGAGACCGCGCCCAGCACCGCCGTGCTCTGGAAGCCACGCTGCACGCATGCCGGGTAGATAGCGCGACCCAGGCGCAGGAAGACCTCGTACCCCGCAGCCACCGCCGCAACGACGTCGCCGGACGATGCACCCCGTTGCTGCGCGTCGGCCAGCACGGCCGGGATGACAACAGAAGAGGGATGACCGCCGGTGAAACGCGAACCGTCTTCCAGGTAGGTGGAATGGGTGGCAAAGCTGTTGACCAGCGCAGCTTCGTGGGCGGAGCGGCCGCCGGCGACGCCCCAGATCCGGACACGACCCTCGCTTTGGACAAGCGGGGCGATCACCCGGTGGTTGCCGAGCGCCACGCCGGCCAGACCCGCGCCGAGCGTGTCCAGCACACGCAGTCGGATGGCCTCCACCACCGCATGCGGCAGGGCCGCCGCATCGATGGAGGCCACGAACTCACCGAGTCGCCGTGCCAGCATGGTTCAGTCGATCCGGAGCTTGAGTTCGGCGATCACCTTCTTCCACTTGGCGATGTCGTCGGCCAGCTGGCGCGTAAAGACTTCCTGGCTGTTGCCGACGACCTCGGCGCCCTGCGGCGCGAAGGCTTCCCGGATCTCGGGGGACTGCAGGACGGCGACCACGTCGGCGTGGATCTTGTCCAGGATCGGCCTGGGCGTCCTGGCAGGGGCGAACAACCCGTACCAGGTGTCGGCCTCGTAGCCCTTGAGACCGGCCTCGGCCAATGTCGGCAAATCCGCCGCGACGGCCGGCCGCCTGGCGCTGGTGGTGGCCAGCGCCCGGAGTTTCCCCGTCTTGATGTGTGGCAGTACGACGGGCGCGTTGGCGATCCACACCTGCGTCTGGCCGCCGAGCATGTCCGCGAGCGCCGGGCCGCTGCCCTTGTACGGCACGTGGGTCATCTCGATGCCGGCCATCCGCTTGAACATCTCGGTGGCAAGGTGCGAAGGAGTGCCGTTGCCCGGCGTGGCGTAGTTCAGCCTGCCTGGCTCGGCTTTGGCAAGCGCGATGAGTTCGGCCACGGAGTTGGCCCGCACTGACGGGTGAACCACCAGGATGTTGGGCGTGTTCGCGATCATCGTGATCGCGGCGAAGTCACGGCTCGAATCGAATCCGGCGTTCGCATACAAGCTCTGGTTGACCGCGTGGGTGCCCTGCACGCCGAGGATCAGCGTGTACCCGTCGGGTGCTGCGTCTGCTGCCGCCTTGGTACCGACATTGCCACCGGCCCCTCCGCGGTTGTCGACGACGACCGGCTGGCCCCACTTTTCCGCCAGCTTCTGCGCGATGGGTCGGGCGATGATGTCGGTGCCTCCGCCGGGCGGGAACGGCACGATCAGGCGCACCGCGCGGCCGGGGTAGTCCTGGGCCGAGGCCGACAGGCAGGCCGTGGCGAGGGCCAGCGCCCCGAGCATTGCAAGCAGAGGTTTTTTCATGGGGGTCAATGGCCTGCGGCCGGTAGGTTGGGTGTCGGCGAGGAAGCGGAGGGCGGCAGATCGAGCCGGGCGGCGATGCCTGCGAGCGCGGTCGACAACGCCGGATAACGACGCATCACCAGCGGGTCGTGGCCGGGCACCACGTGGGCAGGCGAATCGGCCAGTGCCAGCAGCCGGGCATAGCCTTCCAGCACCTCGCCGACATGGAACACCAGCGGGAAGCAGCGGTTGTTTTCGAAATGCTCGTAGTAGTGGCTGGCGTCCGAGGCCAGCACCACCCAGCCGCGCGTGGTGTGAACCCGCACCGCCTGCAGTCCGGCAGTGTGGCCTCCGATGCGGTGCACGCTCAGGCCAGGCGCGATCTCGGCATCGCCCCTGTGAAAGTCGATGCGATCCTGGTAGGCGAGGCGAATCACGCCGGCGACGTGCTCGACCTCGTAGGCGCGGTTGAAGCGCTCGCAGCACATGTAGCGGCCGGTGGCGAAAGCCATCTCGTCGTCCTGAAGGTGAAAGCGCGCCGCAGGAAACTCGTCGAACGTGCCGATGTGATCGTTGTGCAGGTGCGTGATCACGATCTCTCGGACATCCGCCGGCGCGATGCCCAGCAGGGCGAGCGCCTCGGCCGGCCGGCGCAGCAAGGTCCGGTGGCGCTTGAGCGCCATGTCGGCGTTGAAGCCGGTGTCGATCAGGAACAGCCGCGTGGCATCGCGCACCACCCAGACGTAGTAGTCCATCGGCATCGGCACATCGTGCGGATCGCCGCCCACGAAGTGGTCGGGGCGCGCGCCCGCACGCGTCGCGTACTTGAGCGCGATGACTTCGTACTCGGGCAGTCCGCCGCTGCGCTCCGGCATGGCTCAGCGCCCGGCAGACTTTTCGGTCAGCCGCATCAGCTGCCCGACGTCGTCGATCTCTTCGATGCCCTGCACCATCGCCGCAATCTCGTCCGCTCGCTCGGCGCCGAGCACGGGATGCACCAGACTGTCGAACTTGGCACGCAGCTCGGCGTCGTCCATCGCGTTCTGAATCGAGCCCTTGGGATAGTCGACCTGTGCCACGTGCCGGGTGCCGTCCGCCATGGTCATGGTCATGCGGCAGGAGACCCCTCGCGGCAGCGAGGCGTCGGGCGTGATGTTCACGAGGTCCGACAGGCGCAGCAGCATCGGCTCCGGCAGGCGCGCGTTGTTGTACTGCGCGAACAGCGCCTGGCCGTCGGTCAGCGCCACGGCCACCGAGTACGGCAGGCTCACCTGCGCCTCGTGGTAGGTCTGCGGGCGCTTGTTCTGGTGATAGTGGGCCCATTCCGGATGGCGGGCCATCTCGATGGATCGCACCTGCGACAGGTCCGGCGAATGCTTCCGACGGATCTCCAGTGCGCAATCGATGGCATTGTGGATCGGCCGCGCGCAGGAATAGGGCTTGAATTCGATGTCCAGCTGATAGTCCCGGTCGAGGTCGGTCACGAGCTTCTCGGGCTGGTTCGAGTCCGTGAAGGCGGCCAGAAAGCCACGCTCGCCGTCAAAGATGGTGGAAGTGCCGGTGAAGCCGAGGCGGGCAATCGTCGCTGCGGTCACGCCATTGCGTGCGGCCGGGCCCGGGTTGAAGCGCTTCTGCATGGACGGTCCGTACATCTCCATGAGCCCCGAGGCCGACGCGCCGGCCAGCCCGAGCGCCGAGACGATCTGCTCCGCCGAGAGCTGCTGCAGCGTGGCGGTAGCCACCGTGGCCCCGAACACGCCGCAGGTCGGCGTGGTGTGGAAGCCCCGGTTGCGCAGCGAGTTGTTGGCCGCCTTGCTGAGCCGCTCCATCATCTCGCAGCCGGCCGCCAGCGAGATCAGCAGCTGCTGGCCGCTCGCGCCCACCTGCTGCGCGGTGGCGAGCGCCGCGGAGTAGACCGGCGGGCTGAAATGAAAGAGCGCCAGGACGTCGATGTCGTCCAGCTCCACGCTGTGAGAGGAAATGGCATTAGCGAAAGCGGCCTGCATGGCCGGTACCCGCCCGGCGCCGCCGATCAGGGTCGCTTCGGCATGCCCTCCCGTGATGGCCGCGAACTCGCGCGCCACCCGCCCGCTTTCGGTCTGGCTGCCGGAAATGGCCACGCCGAGGTAGTCCAGGAGCAGGCGCTTGACTGCACGGCGCGTGTCGTCGGTGAGCCGCGAAGCGTCGAAGCTGGCGAAGTGGTTGCCGAGCTGGTCGGCGAGCGTGGCGGTCGTGGGGGCAATGGCGGTGGCGGTCATGGGTTCTTGCAAGGAAGGTCGTTGAGGGTTGCCGTCGGATTGGCGGGAAGAATGCGTTTCAGTGCGGTGCGGCCAGCAGACCGATGAGTTCGCCGATGTCGTCGCTGCGCTCGAGCGTGTCGACCCGTGCAACCACCTGATCGATCCGGGTGGCAGAAAGGCAGGACGCCACGACATTGCGGAATTTGTATTCCACGTCTTCGGGCGTCATCGGGTTCTCCGGGCTGCCGCGGCGGTTCAGGATTTCGTGGCTGAAGGTCCTGCCATCCCGCGTTTGGATCTTCACGCGCGCTGCATGCCGGAAGGCGGCGCCCATGGCTTCGATCTCGTCGTCCACATGGGCATGCACACGTGCGATGAAGTCGAGCAGCCGAGGCTCCGCCAGGCGGCTTTCGGCGTACTGTGCGACGAACGCGACGCCGTCGAAGGCCATCACCGCAACACCGTAGAAAAGGTTCATCTGCGCTGCGGTCACGCCCTGCGCCTTGTAAGTCCAGGCGCAATGCTGGAAGGTCATCAGGCTGGTTCCGACATCGACGCGCTCGATGTCGTCCGGCGCCAAGCCATTCGCCTCGACCAGGTGCTTGAAGGCGTCGAGCGACGAATGGATGCTGGTCACGCAGGCGTGCGGCTTGTAGCCGACCTTGGCCGTCTCCCACTCGGTGCCCAGGCCGTCGGTGAGCCGAACCGCGTTGGGCTGGCCAGAGTAGGTCGACAGGTAGCCGCCGTAGCCGGCCTCCAGCACGTCGCTGATGCCGGTGAAGCCGCGCTCGGCGAGCAACGCCGAATACACGCCGCTTTGCGCGGCACGGCCCGAGTGGAACCGCTTGACCATCGCACCTTCCTGCGCCGCCATCAGCCCGCCGGCCTGCGAGCCGACGATGCCCAGCGCATGCTGCATCCTGCCGGCGTCCAGCGCGAGCATGCGCGCGGCCGAAGCCGCCGCGACGAAGACGCCCGAGCTTCCCTGAGGATGGAAGCCGCGAAAGAACAGGCTCATGGTCGCGGCATTGCCGACCCGTGTGCCGATCTCGTAGCCGGTGGCCATGGCGGTGAGCACTTCACGACCGCTCGCACCGCCGCGCTGCTCGGCCAGTGCGAGTACCACCGGCACCGCGATCGAGCCTGCGTGCACGATCGATTCCTTGTGGATGTCGTCGAGCTCGAACGCGTGCCCGGCCGTGCCGTTGACCAGCACCGCGCCTGCGACCGATGTCTTGCGCCCGCTGCCGAACAGCGAAGCGACGGGCCGTGCGCCTTCGGCCTCGACCATCGCCTGGACGTGCTGCGTCCAAGGCAGCGTCACGCCGAAGAGGCAGCAGCCGATGCTGTCGAGCATGCTGGTCTTCATGCGGGCGACGACCTCGGGGGGCAGGTCTTCGAACTGCACGCCGGCGGCGAACTCGGCGAGGGTGCGGGTGGCGTTTTCCAGAAGGCTGGGGGTGTTGCTGCTCATGTCGAAGGTTTTCTGGCGTTGCAGTGTTCAGTCGGCTTTGAGCCCGACCATCTTCGCGATGCGACTCCACTTGGTCACTTCGGCAGCCACCAGGCCGCCCCATCGCTCGGGCGTGTTGGGCCCGGAGACCACGTCGAAGCCCGCATCCACCATCTGCTGCTTGAATGCGGGGTCGCGCAGGATGGCGAGCACCTCCTGGTTGATGCGATCGATGATGGGTCTGGGCGTGCCCTGCGGCGCGTACATGCCGCTCCACTGGATCGTCTGAAAGCCGGGCACGCCTGCTTCTGCGATCGTCGGAAACTCCGGCAACGAGGGCGAGCGCTGGTCGTCGCCGATTCCCAGTACGCGGAGCTTGCCGGCCTTGACGTGCGGCAGCGGTGCCGCTGCGCCGCTCATTGCGAGCTCGACCTGCCCGCCCAGCAGATCGTTGAGCATCGGTCCGGAGCCCTTGTAGGGAACATGCACGATGTCGATGCCGGTCATGCTCTTGAGCAGCTCCATCGGCAGCGCGTTGGCATTGGAGCTGGCGCCGTAGCTCAGCTTGCCGGGGTTCGCCTTCGCATAGTCGATCAGCTCGGCCACCGTCCTGACCGGCAGCTTGGCATTGACCAGCAGCAGCACCTGCTGGTTGGCGGTCTGCACGATCGGCGCCAGGTCGCGCGCGCTGTCGTAGGGCAGCTTCTTGCCGAAGGCGACGTTGTAGGCCTGGCTGGTGCCGTCGATCAGAAGGGTGTAGCCATCCGGCGGCGCCTTGGCGACGATGTCGCTGCCGATGCTGCCGTCCGATCCGGGCCGGTTGTCGATCAGCACCGGCACGCCCAGCGCGTCGGCCAGCCGGCGACCCAGCATGCGGCCAAGGATGTCGGTGCCGCCCGCCGGGGTGTAGGGCACCACGAGCCGGATCGGCTTGGTGGGCCAGGTCGGCGTCTGGGCCGTCACGGCCGACGCAGCCAGCAGTCCGAGCAACAACGCTGAGACAGTGCGGCGAGTGAAGTTGCGTGGCATCGCACCGTCCTCACTCGATGATCGTGCCGGATGCCTTGATGAGCCCGGCCCACTTCTTGTACTCGGCCTGGAGGAATGCGTTGGCTTCCTCGGAATTGCCGTTGATCACACTGACGCCGGCGGCTTTCAGTTTTTCCTGCAGGTCGGGCATCTTCAACACGCGATCGAGCTGGGTCTGGATCGTGTTGACGAGGGGGCGGGGCATCCCTGCCGGCCCGAGCACCATGTACCAGGTGGTTGATGAATAGCCCTTGATGCCCGATTCCTCGATGGTCGGCATCTCCGGCGCGATGGGCGAGCGCTTGGCGCCGGTCTGCCCCAGCGAGCGCAGGCGTCCGTCGCGCACATAGGGCAGGCTCTCGGAAATCGGCAGCATGGTCACGTCGACCTGGCCGGCGATCACATCGAGCATGGCCGGACCTCCGCCCCGGTAGGGCACGTGAAGATATTGCATGCCCGTCATGGAGCGCAGCACGTCCATTGCAAGGTGCGAAGAACTCCCGTTGCCCGAACTTGCAAAGCGCACCGCATCCGGTTTCGTCTTGCCGAGCGCCACGAGCTCCGTCACGTTCTTGTAGGGCAGCGCAGGGTTTGCCAACAGCACCAGCGGCGCCTCGCCAACCAGCGCGATGGGCGTGAAGTCCTCCAGCTTGTAGTTCACCTTTTTGTAGAGGCTGGGGTTGATCGCGATGCCGGGTGTGCTGAAGAGCAGCGTGTAGCCGTCTGGCTTCGCCGCAGCGGTGGCCGCAAAGGCGATGTTCCCGCCAGCGCCGGTGCGGTTCTCCACAACGAACGAGCCGCCCGTCGCTTCGGTCATCTTCTGCATGATGTGGCGCCCGACGATGTCGGCGCTGCCACCGGCAGGAAAGGCCACGATCACTTGCACCGGACGGGCGGGATAGTCCTGCGCCAGCGCCACGTTCGGCCCGAGGGCAAGGGCAACCAGGCCGGCGGTGCCAAGCAGCACGCTGCGCCGAGTCTTCATCGTTGTGGTCATGTCATGTCTCTTTCTGTTTTCAGCGGGTCTGAAGGGATCGCTTCGATGGGTCTAGCGCTCGTCGTTCGGAACGTTGTCCAGACGTACCGCGATGCCCTGCAGCGCGTCGGAGACCGGTGGGTATCGGCGCATCACGAGCGGGTCGTGGCCCGGCACGATGTGAGCGGGTGAATCGGCGAGGCGTTGCAAGGTGGCGTAGCCGTCAACCGCTTCGCCCACGTTGAACATGGTCGTGAAGACACGCCGCTGTTCGAAGTGCTCGTAGTAGTGGCTGGCGTCCGACGCGAGCACCACCCAGCCGCGCGCGGTACGGACCCGAACGCACTGGAGGCCATGGGTGTGGCCGCCGATGCGGTGGATGCTCAGCCCCGGTGCCAGCTCGGCGCTTCCGTTGTAGAAGGTGACGCGGTCCTTGTAGACCATCCGCACCATGCCGATCACTTCCTCGACCTCGTAACCGTGATTGAACTGGCGATGCCGCATGTGACGTCCGGTGGCGTAGGCCATCTCATCGTCCTGCAGGTGAAACTGCGCCGCCGGAAAGCTGTCAAAGGTGCCAACATGGTCGTAGTGCAGGTGGGTAATGACGATGTCGCGTACCGTTGCGGCATCCACGCCGACCAGAGCCAGTCCCTCGGCCGGAGTGCGCAACAAGGTGCGACCTCGACGAACGGCCACCTCTGCGCCGAAGCCGGTGTCCACCACCCAGCAGCGATCGTCGCCACGCACCAGCCACACGAAGTAGTCCATCGGCATCGGCGCGTCGTGCGCATCGCCGCCGATGAAGTTGTTCTTTCGCCGGCCGTCACGCGTGGCGTAGCGGATCGCAAGGACCTCATATTCCGGCGGGCTCATGCGGTGGCTCCGGAGACTTTCCTGGCCGCTGCCGTTGTCGGTCTCGGGACATCCGGCGCTTCGGATGACTGACCCGCGGGTAGCGTATCGATCACCAGACCGACCATCCAGGCGTCCCGCAGCCCGCTCAGGAAGTCGCCCGGCACGTTGCAGTCGCCGACCAGTGCATGCGGGATGCCGCTGGCCTCGACCAGGCCCAGCGCATTCCGGTCGGGGCGTGGGCCAGTCGCAAACACCAGCGCGGTACCGACCGGCAGCAGCTTCGGCTCGGCCGTGCCAATGCGCACGCGCAGGTGCGCCCCCTCAATGCCATCGATACGGCAGTCGGTGAGGACGCGGGTGCCGGCCGCTGCCAGCCGCTCGAGCAGTTCAAACTTGTTGTTGCGCGCCATGCCGTTGGCGGCTGTCGGCAACATCTCCAGAACTTGCACGTCGCAGCGCTTCTCCCGCAGGAGGTCGGCCAGTTCGACTCCGACCATGCCGCCGCCGACAATGGTCAGTGCGGCGCCGGGCGCAATGATCGAAGGGTTACGGAAGACGTCCCACGCATGCAGCACCGGGATCCGAGCGTCGAGCTTGCTCGTATCCAAGGGAGCGGACCGCGGCACTGCGCCGGTCGCGATCACAACGTAATCGGGAGCGAAAGCGCGAAGGCGCGCCGCGTCTGCATCGACGCCGGTACGCACGGGCACGCCCATGGCGGCCAGCTCGCTCCAACGGTAATCCCAGACCGGCTGGACCTCGGTCTTGTCCGGTGCCGCGACAGCCAGGTGGATCTGGCCGCCGGTGCGGTCGCTCTTCTCCCAGACCTCGACCTCATGCCCGCGACCACGCGCCACCCGCGCAGCCTCGACACCGGCCACGCCTGCACCCAGGACCAATACGCGGCGGCGCGGCGTGTGAGGGGCGGCGAAGAATCGGGGCTCCGCATATTCCAGTGCTTCGAACTCGGTGCCCAGCATCGGGTTCTGCACGCAGACAACGTCCTTTTCCAGCGTCAGCCGCTCGAAGCAGACATTGCAGGCGATGCATTGCCGGATCGGCGACTTCACCGCCCCGAAAGCCTTCAGGCACCAGTGCGGATCCGCGTAAAGCGCGCGTCCGACCGAAATGAAATCGGCGCTGCCCGACGCGAGCACCGCTTCCGCATCCTGAGGCTCGACGATGCGGCCGGCCACCATCACCGGAATCGAGACAGCGTCCTTGATCGGCTTCGCATAGGGCGCCATGCAGCCGCGCGGAAATGACGGTGGCTGGATGCAGTACTTGGACAGCTGCGGACTCTCATTGCTTCCGCCAGACAGATCAATGGCTGCGACTCCTGCCCGCTCGACAGCTTGCGCCAGAGAGACGATCTCCTCCTCGGTGTAGCCGTCCGGCGCAAACTCGCTCGCGCTCAGTCGCACCACCAGACACAGATCCGGCACAGCCTGCTTTACCCGGTCGAGGGTCTCGAGCAGAAAGCGCATCCGGTTCTGGATCGACCCGCCGTACTCGTCGGTGCGCTGGTTGATGCGGCGCGTGAAGAATTGCTGAAACAGATAGCCATTGGCCGCGTGGATCTCCACGCCGTCGTAGCCGGCAAGCGCCAACCGCCGTGCTGCGGCCACGAACAGTCTCTGGATCTCGTGGATCTCTGGTACTGCCAGTGCGCGCACCGCGTCCCCTGTGTTCGGGTTGATCCAGGGCGAGGGGCCGACCGGCTCCATGTTGAGGACGGAACGACGCAGCAGCCCACCCCGATGATTGAGCTGGGCGAACACATGGCAGTCGTGCTCTTTGATCGACTCCACGAGGCTTGCAAGACCCGGGATAAAGCGGTCGTGATAACAGCACAGCGAGTTCAGATGCGGCCGTGCCTGCTCCGTGACCACCATGGCCTCGGTCATGATCATCGCGACGCCGCCGCGTGCACGCTCTGCGTAGTAGGCCTTGTCCCGGGCTGTGGAAAGGCCGTCGCTGGTGCTGTAGTTCGTCCCCATCGGCGCCATCACGACGCGATTCTTGAGCCGTAAAGCGCCTATCGCGGCAGGTGTTTGCAAAAGCATTACTGGATGGTAATTAGCCTCTTCAAAAACATTAATCCCTTGCGATTCCAAACAATAATGAACCTGATTCATCAATCAGGACCACTCTTTGGACAACCTCAATGCCATCCAAGTGTTCGCACGCGTTGCGGAAAGCCGCAGCTTCACCGCTGCCGCGACACGCCTCGGGCTGACGCCCTCGGCAGTCAGCAAGTCGGTCTCCAGGCTCGAGGCCGAGCTCGGTATACGCCTGCTGCATCGCTCGACGCGTTTGGTCACTCTGACCAACGAGGGTGCCAACTTCTTCGATCGCTGCCGTCATATCCTGGCCGAGGTCGACGACGCAGAACGGGCGCTCACCTCCAGCACACTGACGCCGCAAGGCAAGTTGCGGGTGCAGATGCCCGTCGGTTTTGGTCGCAGGGTGGTCGCGCCTGCGCTGCTTGGATTCACCCAGCGCAACCCCGCCCTGGTGCTGGACGTCGAACTGAGCGACCGTGCGGTCGATCTGGCTTATGAGGGCATCGACCTTGCGATCCATATCGGGCCGCTGACCGATACGCGGCTGGTGGCGCGCCACCTGTGCAACCTGAGTTTTGCAGCGTATGCGTCACCCGACTATTTGGCCCGCCATGGCGAGCCCATGGAGCCCAGCGAACTGGAGCAGCACAACTGTTTGGCCTACGTATTTCCGATGACTGGCAACTACCGCGCCTGGCAGTTCAGAAGCGAAGGCCGCACCTACTCCAAGGTGATCAGCGGCAATCTCAACTTGAACAACGCCGAGTCGCTGCTGGAGGCGGCAGTCGCCGGTGCCGGCATCACGATGATCAGCAACTTCATCGCCAGCGACGCATTGCGGGCCGGGTTACTGCGCCGCATCCTCACCGAGTACGTGGCGAAGGGTCCTGAAGTGCACGCGGTGTACTTGCCGGGGCGGCACATGTCGGCGAAGGTGCGGACCTTCATCGACTTTTTGCTGGAGCTGGTGAGCAGCTTCGATCAGAGCTGACCGCGGATCGCGAAAACGGAATTCTTCTCCTGAACGCGCCGGCGACAGCCTGCCATCGCGCCCGTCACGCCAGCAATTGCCTCAACACGAACGGCAGGATCCCCCCGTGCTTGTAGTAGTCCACCTCGATCGGGGTATCGATGCGCAGGCGCACCGTCACCTCCTGGTGCGCGCCGTCGAAGCGGCGGATCACGAGCTTCACGTCCATCTGCGGCTTGAGTTCGCCGCCGATCACCACGTCGACTTCCTCGTCGCCGGTGAGGTTCAGCGTCTGCCATGAGTCGGCACCGCGAAACTGCAGCGGCAGCACGCCCATGCCGACCAGGTTGGCGCGGTGGATGCGCTCGAAGCTGCGCGCAATCACCGCCTTGATGCCGAGCAGTTGCGTGCCCTTGGCGGCCCAGTCGCGGCTGGAGCCGGTGCCGTATTCCTCGCCGCCGAAGATCACGGTCGGCACGCCGGCCGCCATGTACTTCTGCGCTGCGTCGTAGATGAACATCTTTTCGTTGCCGGGCTGGAAGCGCGTCACGCCGCCCTCCTCCTGCGTGCCGTTGGCATCGGGCGGAATCATCAGGTTCTTGATGCGCACATTGGCGAAGGTGCCGCGCATCATGACCTCGTGATTGCCGCGGCGCGAGCCGTAGCTGTTGAAGTCGGCCTTGCTCACGCCGTTGGCCTTGAGCCAGATGCCGGCCGGTGAGCTTTCCTT
>SEGN01000169.1 GCA_004211245.1 Variovorax sp. | reverse complement strand
GTTGCGTCGGGCGCTCCCTTCGTGCCGGGCTTGCGCATCTTTTCGCCGCTGCCGGCTGCGATGCGCTTGCGCTTGGCCTGAATATTGGCGTAGAGACCGCGTTTGCTTTTTCTTCGAGATGTCATGGTGGTGTCCTGGAATCCATGTCCTTTCGGGCCGACCGTAGCCGCGCACGCACGGCTTCGCTGTAGGCCCGGGCGCAGTCTGCTGCACCGGCGGATTCGGCGCGGCGCGCGTCGGCGCGTGGCGCCGCACCATCTCGCTAGACTGCCGCCATGAACGACGCGCAGATCGCAGTGAATTCTTCGGCCCGGCCGGCCACAGGGCGGCGCATCGCATGAACCTGCTGGCTTCGATGCGCTACCTCGCGGCGCTGCACGCGCACCGGCACTTCGGCCGTGCGGCGCAGGCCTGCCACATCACGCAGCCGGCCCTGTCGAACGCCTTGCGGGCGCTCGAAGGGGAGTTCGGCGTGGTCATCGTCAAGCGCGGGCGCACCTATGCCGGTCTCACGCACGAGGGCGAAGCGGTGCTGGCGGCGGCGCATCGCATGCTGCACGAGCACGAGGTGCTGCAGCAACTGCTCCAGGGCGACGCCGACCACCCCTGCGGCAACCTGCGCATGGCCGCCGTGCCGACCGCCATGCCTCTGTTGGCACGCTTTGCGGCGCGGCTGCAGGCCCGGCACCCGGGCATCGTGCCGACGGTGTTGTCGATGAGTTCGCTGGAGCTCGAGGCCGGCCTGGAGAGCATGTCGCTCGACATCGCGCTCGGCTACACCGAGCGGATGCATCACCGTGCGGTGAAGCTCACGGCCTGGCCGCAGAGCATCGAGCACTACTTTCTGGTGCGGCGCTGCGTCGGTGCCGATGCCGCCGCGCTGCGGATCGGCGCACCGATCGGCTGGGCCGATGCGGCTGCGCTGCCGCTGTGCCTGCTCACGCCCGAGATGCACAACCGCGCCATCGTCGACCAGGCTTTTCGCACGGCCGGTGCAACGGTGACGCCGGCGATCGAAACCAACTCGGTTCTGGCGCTCGCGCTGGCTGTGGCCTACGGCCAGGTGTGCGCCGTGCTGCCCGGCGCGATGGTCGATGCGATCCGTACCCATGGCGAGCTGGAGGCGCTGCCGCTCGTCGGGCCTGAAGTGCGCACGCCGATCGGCTTCATGACGCAGACCGCAGTGCGGCCGTCGCGCGCGCTCGATGCGGCACTGGCGCTGCTGCAGGGCGATGACTGGCAGGCCGAAGTGGCTGCGCACAGCGGCGCGTTGCGCGCCTGAACTGGCCTTCCATTCGATTCCTGAATCGGGCCATAGGTCGATTCCATTTGACCGGTGGTGCGTGCGAGGCCGATAGTCAGCGCTTTGCCCTGCAGGCTCGGCCGTGAACCCCACAGAATTTGCCACCGTCGCGCTGGCCACCCCCGATCAGATGCGCGAGCGGATCCGCAAGAAGAGCCGACTCAAGGGCCGGCAGCCGGAAGAGGCGTCGCTGGCGGCCGTGCGCGGCCTGATCGGCGCCCGGCCACGCGAAGGCCACCGGCGCGACCTGCTCATCGAATACCTGCACCGGCTCAACGATGCGCACGGCGCATTGCACGACCACCACCTGGTGGCGCTGGCCCGCGAGATGAACATCCCGATGGCCGAGGTGTTCGAGGTCGCGACCTTCTATCACCACTTCGAAGTCGTGCGCGGCGGCGACGCGGCGCCCGGCCTCACGGTGCGCGTGTGCGATGGCCTGGCCTGTGAACTGGCTGGCGCGCAGGACCTGATCGCGCGCTTGCCGGCGCTGCTGGGCGTCGCAGGGCATGCGGATGTGCGCGTGGTCGCGGCGCCGTGCATCGGCCGCTGCGAGCAGGCGCCGGCCGCGCTGGTGCACCAGCAGGCGGTGCCGCTGGCCACGCCGGAGCGTCTTGCGGCGGCGGTCGTGCAGCATCCCGCACCCATCGACAGCTTGCCCGATTTCATCGGCTACGCCGCCTACCGCGCGGCCGGCGGCTACGCGCTGGCCGCCGCCGTGGTCAACGGCGAGGAAGATGCCGAGACCATCGTCAAGACCATGGAAGACGCCGGCCTGCGCGGCCTCGGCGGCGCCGGCTTTCCTGCCGGGCGCAAGTGGCGCATCGTGCGCGAGCAGCCGGCTCCGAAGCTCATGGCCGTGAACATCGACGAGGGCGAGCCCGGTACCTTCAAGGACCGCACCTACCTCGAGCGCGATCCGCACCGCTTCCTCGAAGGCGTGCTGATCGCGGCGCAGGTGGTGGGGACCGAAGCGGTCTACATCTACCTGCGCGACGAATACCACGACTGCCGCCGGCTGCTCGAGGCCGAACTGGCGGCGCTGCAGGCCGACCCGCCGTGCGCGTTGCCGAAGATCGAGCTGCGCCGCGGGGCCGGCGCCTACATCTGCGGCGAAGAGTCGGCCATGATCGAAAGCATCGAGGGCAAGCGCGGCGAACCGCGCATGCGGCCGCCCTACATCGCGCAGGTCGGGCTGTTCGGGCGGCCCACGCTGGAGCACAACTTCGAGACGCTCTGGTGGGTGCGCGAAATCGTCGAGAAAGGCCCGCAGTGGTTCGGCGGCTTCGGCCGGCACGGGCGTCGGGGGCTGCGGTCCTTCAGCGTCAGCGGCCGCGTGAAGCAGCCGGGCGTCAAGCTCGCCCCGGCGGGCATCACGGTGCAGGAACTCATCGACGAATACTGCGGCGGCATGCTCGACGGGCACACGCTCCATGCCTACCTGCCCGGCGGCGCCTCGGGGGGCATCCTGCCGGCCCGCATGAACGACATCCCGCTGGACTTCGACACGCTCCAGCCCTACGGCTGCTTCATCGGCTCGGCCGCCGTGATGGTGCTGAGCCAGCACGACCGCGCGCGCGACGCGGCGCTCAACGTGATGCGCTTCTTCGCGCACGAGAGCTGCGGCCAGTGCACGCCGTGCCGCGTCGGCACGGCCAAGGCGGCCGTGCTCATGCGCGCGCCGGTATGGGACAACGACACGCTCGAAGATCTGGCGCAGGTGATGGGCGACGCGTCCATCTGCGGGCTGGGACAGGCCGCGCCGAACCCGATCCGCAGCATCCAGAAATACTTCGTGCAGGAGATCCAGCCATGAACGCGCCGACGAACATCGCCGAGCTGCTGCCGCAGACCATCGACTTCGTGCTCGACGGCCAGCCCGCAAAGGCGTTCGAAGGCGAGACCATCTTCAAGGCCGCCGAGCGGCATGGCGTCGCGATCCCGCACCTCTGCTACACCGAGGGCCTCCGCGCCGACGGCAATTGCCGCGCCTGCGTGGTCGAGGTGAAGGGCGAGCGCACGCTGGCGCCGAGCTGCTGCCGAAACGTGACGGCCGGCATGGAAGTGCAGGCCACCAGTGCGCGTGCCGTGAAGAGCCAGAAGATGGTGGTCGAGATGCTGCTGTCCGACATGCCCGACACCGGCTACAAGTGGATCGGCGACGACGCCACCCGGCCGCACGGCGAACTCAGCGCGTGGGCCGACACGCTCGGCATCGCGGTGCGACCGGCACTCAAGGCGCTGCGCCGCACGCAGCCGTCGGCCGACCTCTCCCACCCGGCCATGGCCGTCAATCTCGACGCCTGCATCCAGTGCAACCGCTGCGTGCGCGCCTGCCGCGAGGAGCAGGTCAACGACGTCATCGGCTACGCGATGCGCGGCGAGCACAGCAAGATCGTGTTCGATCTCGACGACGCGATGGGTGAGAGCACCTGCGTGGCCTGCGGGGAGTGCGTGCAGGCCTGCCCGACCGGTGCGCTCATGCCCAGGAGCCAGATCGGCTCCCAGCTGGTCGATCGCAAGGTCGATTCGGTCTGCCCGTTCTGCGGCGTCGGCTGCCTCGTCACCTACAACGTCAGGGACGAGAAGATCGTCAGCGTCGACGGGCGCGACGGGCCGGCCAACCACAGCCGGCTGTGCGTGAAGGGCCGCTTCGGCTTCGACTACGCGCACCATCCGCAGCGCCTGACGAAGCCGCTGATCCGCAAGGCCGGCGTGCCGAAGGACTTCGGCGAGACGCCGCGGCCCGGCGACTGGCGCGAAGCGTTCCGGGAGGCGACGTGGGACGAGGCGCTGGCCTTCACCGCCGACGCGCTCAGGGGCCTGCGCGACACGCATGGAGCGAAAGCGCTCGCCGGCTTCGGGTCGGCCAAGGGCAGCAACGAAGAGGCCTATCTTTTCCAGAAGCTCGTGCGCACGGGCTTCGGCAGCAACAACGTCGACCATTGCACCCGGCTGTGCCATGCGTCGAGCGTGGCCGCATTGCTCGAAGGCCTGGGTTCGGCCGCCGTGAGCAACCAGGTCAACGATGTCGAGCATGCCGAACTGATCTTCATCATCGGCTCCAACCCCACGGCGAACCACCCCGTGGCTGCGACCTGGATGAAGAACGCAGCGAAGCGCGGCGCGAAGATCGTGCTGGCCGACCCACGCATCACAGACATCGGCCGGCACGCCTGGCGCACGCTGCAGTTCAAGGCCGACACCGACGTCGCCATGCTCAACGCCCTGATCCATGCGGTGATCGACGAGGGCCTGGTCGACGAAGCCTTCGTGCGCGAGCGCGCGAGCAACTACGAGGCGCTGCGCGACAACGTGCGCGGCTACAGCCCCGAAGCGATGGCGCCGATCTGCGGCGTGCCGGCCGCGACGCTGCGCGAGGTCGCCCGCGCCTTCGCGACCGCGAAGGGCGCGATGATTCTCTGGGGCATGGGCATCAGTCAGCATGTCCACGGCACCGACAATGCGCGCTGCCTGATCGCGCTGGCCACCGTCACCGGCCAGGTCGGCAAGCCGGGCTCGGGCCTGCACCCGCTGCGCGGCCAGAACAACGTGCAGGGCGCGAGCGACGCGGGCCTGATCCCGATGATGTTCCCCAACTACCAGCGCGTCGACAACGCCGCGGCGCACGCCTGGTTCGAGGACTTCTGGGGCATGAAGCTCGACGAGAAGCCGGGCTACACCGTGGTCGAGATCATGCACAAGGCGCTCGCGCCCGCAAGCGACCCGCACAAGGTGCGCGGCATGTACATCATGGGCGAGAACCCGGCGATGAGCGACCCCGATCTGAACCACGCACGCCACGCGCTGGCGAGCCTGGAGCACCTGGTGGTGCAGGACATCTTCATGACCGAGACCGCCTGGCTGGCCGACGTGGTGCTGCCCGCCAGCGCCTGGCCGGAGAAGACCGGCACGGTGAGCAACACCGACCGCATGGTGCAGTTGGGCCAGCGCGCCCTGAACCCGCCGGGCGACGCGCGGCCCGACCTCTGGATCATCCAGCAGATCGCCGGGCGGATCGGTCTGGACTGGAACTACCCCGGCGAAGAGTGCGGCGTCGCTGCGGTCTACGAGGAGATGCGCCAGGCCATGCACGCGGCCATCGGCGGCATCACCTGGGAGCGGCTGCAGCGCGAGTCGAGCGTGACGTACCCCTGCCTGAGCGCCGACGATCCGGGCCAGCCGACCGTTTTCATCGAAAGCTTCCCCACCGCCAGCGGGCGCGCCAGGCTCGTGCCGGCCGACATCATCCCGGCCGACGAACGGCCCGATACGGACTATCCGTTCGTGCTGATCACCGGCCGCCAGCTCGAGCACTGGCACACCGGCAGCATGACGCGCCGCGCCAGCGTGCTCGACGCGCTCGAGCCGATGGCCACTGCCTCGATGAACCAGGCCAGCCTGGAGGCGCTGGGCGTGCAACCGGGCGACGTGATCACCATCGCGTCGCGCCGCGGGCAGGTGGCGATCCATGTGCGCCGCGACGATGGCACGCCGACCGGCGCGGTGTTCGTGCCGTTCGCCTACTACGAGGCGGCGGCCAACCTCATGACCAACGCCGCGCTCGACCCGTTCGGCAAGATTCCCGAGTTCAAGTACTGCGCAGTGCGCGTCGTGCCCGGTGGCGTGCCCGCGGCGGCGGCCGGCTATGGAACGGGAGCGTTCGGCGCCGCCCGGGCGTAGCATCGGGGGCAGAGACAAAAAGGAGCCCTCGATGGCCGCAGCGCCCCGCGCCGACCCCGCGCATTTCTTCACCCCCGAGCAGTGGGCCGAACTGACTGCGCGCTCGTCCTGGCGCGGGCTCTGGCTGGTGGCCCATTGCTGGGCCGTGATCGGCGCGGCGATGCTGATGGGCGCGCTGTGGCCGGCGACCATCCCGCTGGCCGTCGTGATCGTCGGCACCCGCCAGCTCGGTCTGTTCGTACTGATGCACGACGGCGCGCACGCGGTGCTGCACCGCAACCGCAAGGTCAACGACTGGGTGGCCTACTGGCTATGCTCGCCCACGTTGCGCGACTATCGGCCCTACCACCTGCAGCACCA
>SEGN01000621.1 GCA_004211245.1 Variovorax sp. | reverse complement strand
GCGTAGTCGGCGCCGTGGACGAAGTCCTGCGTGATGACGCTGCTCTTGATGTTGCCGTGGTGGCGGCGGCTGATGCGCAACAGCGGCTTGTCGGTGCGCGTGTCGAACTCGCTCGACACTTCGGCCGGCACGCCGGTGGTGTTGAGTTCGCGCAGTTTGGTCTGCAGCGCCACGGCCGAGGCTTCGGCGCTGGCGGTGGTGTCGAGGTCGAGCGCCACGCCGTCGGCAATGGCGCGCAACGCCTCGGCGTCCATGAAGTTGCGCAGGCGCGCGATCACGGCTTCGGCCAGCTGGTGCTTGCGCGCGAGCTCCGCCAGTGTGTCGCCGCTGAGGGTGGTCGACTTCTCGCCACCGGTCTGGATGCTGGCGTCCTTGAGGGCGACCCTGAGCAGGAACGCGTCGAGCGCGGGCCCGTCTTTCAGGTACTGTTCTTCCTTGCCGAACTTCACCTTGTACAGCGGCGGCTGCGCGATGTAGATGTGGCCGCGCTCCACCAGCTCGGGCATCTGCCGGTAGAAGAAGGTGAGCAACAGCGTGCGGATGTGCGCGCCGTCCACGTCGGCGTCGGTCATGATGATGATCCGGTGGTAGCGCAGCTTGGCGACGTTGAAGTCGTCCGCGCCGCCGCCCGCGGTGCTCGCGCCCGCACGGCCGATGCCGGTGCCCAGGGCGGTGATCATGGTGAGGATTTCGTTGCTCGTGAGCAGCTTCTCGTAGCGCGCCTTCTCGACGTTCAGGATCTTGCCGCGCAGCGGCAGGATGGCCTGGAACTTCCGGTCGCGGCCCTGTTTGGCGGAGCCGCCGGCGGAGTCGCCCTCCACCAGGTAGACCTCGCACAGCGCCGGGTCCTTCTCCTGGCAGTCGGCCAGCTTGCCGGGCAGACCCATGCCGTCGAGCACGCCCTTGCGGCGCGTCATCTCGCGGGCCTTGCGCGCGGCTTCACGCGCACGCGCCGCTTCGACGATCTTGCCGCAGATGATCTTGGCGTCGTTCGGGCGTTCCTGCAGGTAGTCGGTCAGGAGCTTGCCGACGATGTCTTCCACCGGCGCGCGCACTTCGCTCGACACGAGCTTGTCCTTGGTCTGGCTGGAGAACTTGGGCTCGGGCACCTTCACGCTCAGCACGCAGCAAAGCCCTTCGCGCATGTCGTCGCCGGTGACTTCGACCTTCGCCTTCTTGGCGAACTCGTTCTCTTCGATGTATTTGTTGATGACGCGCGTCATCGCGGCGCGCAGGCCCGTGAGGTGGGTGCCGCCATCCCGCTGCGGGATGTTGTTGGTGAAACACAGCACCTGTTCGTTGTAGCCGCTGTTCCATTG
>SEGN01000168.1 GCA_004211245.1 Variovorax sp. | reverse complement strand
AAGATCGGTATCGAAATCGTCGCGATGTTGAACACGCAGGTGCGCCAGGTCTGACCCCAGACCATGTCGGCGCGGCGCGCTTCGGGCGCGAGCAGGTAACTCGTGACGGCCAAACCCCACAGCAGCAACACCGGCAACAAAAGGCCGAGCCAGCCCGCGCGCACCTCGACACCCGGCCGCGCGAGCCGCTGCAGCACCACGAAGCCGGCCACGGCGATGCTGAACGGCACCAGCACCTTGACCCAGAACATGGGCCAGAACATCACGTGCACGAGGTCGCGCCGGACCCCGAACTCGAGCTGCATGATGAGCGCCGCCAGCGGCAGGCTCACCAGCAACGCCATGGCAAGTCGGCGCGAGGCCGCACGCCGCGGCACGGGCGTCGCATCGGCGGCCAGCAGGGCGACCAGATCATCGGTTTTCATGATGTTCCCTTGCCCATGGAGATGCGCGCAGCGAGTGCCTTGAGGCCCCGGTGGATGCCGACCTTGACGGCCGACTCCGACATGCCTGTCGCCGTGGCCGCCTCTGCAACCGACAGGCCCTGCAACTTGACGTGCACGATCGGCAGGCGCTGCCGGTCGGGCAGCGTTTCGAGCAGGCCAGCGAGGTCGCGCCTCGCGTCGCTCGCATCGGTATCGGATTCGGCGAATACCGCGAGATCATCCTCGAGCGGGTCGTGCAGCGCCTCGCGCACCGACTTCGAACGCAAGAGGTCGATCATCTTGTAGCGCGCGATCGCCTGCACCCAGGCCGTCAACGGCTGGTCGGGCTGGTAGGTGTGGCGCTGGTTGTGCATGGCGAGCAAACATTCCTGTACGAGGTCTTCCACTTCATCGGGCCAGCCGAACAGGCGCTTGCCCAGAAAGGCCCGCAGATGCGCGCTGAGCCGTTGCAGGAACTGGTGATACGCCGCCGCATCGCCGTCGAGACCTCGCAGGAACAAGGCACGCAGCAGCACCTCGGCATCGCTGCCCTGCGTCGGGCTCCCTGCTGTTATTCGTGCCATCGGGTCGAGCGGTTACAGGCCTGTTGAAAAAAAGAAATCCGGCGGATTGTGCCGCGCGCTGTAACCGGCGCGGGCGGGGCGGAGAAATAGATACGACTGCGCCACACGGCGTGGTTCTGTTTCAACCACCCTTCGGAGTCCATCCATCATGAACCGTTCCATCGCCATCACTGCCTTCACCCTCAGCGCGCTCGCGGCCGGCGCCGCCATGGCCCAGGACGCCAAACCCATGGCCGACAAGATGGCCGCCGTCGAGAAATGCTACGGCGTCTCGATGGCCGGCAAGAACGACTGCGCCGCCGGCCCCGGCACCACCTGTGCCGGCACCTCGAAGATGGACTACCAGGGCAATGCCTGGAAGAACGTGCCGGCCGGCACCTGCGCCACGATGAAGACCCCCAAGGGCATGGGTTCGCTGACCCCCATCAAGTCCTGAACGGCCGTCGCGCTGCCCGCCATGACCGCACTTCTCTCCGCCGGCCTCGGCCTGAAGCCTGCGCACTACGACGATGCGGTCGGGTGCGCCGCGGAGGGGCTCTGGTTCGAGGTCCATCCCGAGAACTACATGGTGGCGGGCGGGCCACGTCTGCGCTGGCTCGACGCCGTGCGCGCGGCGCACCCGGTGTCGCTGCATGGCGTCTCGCTGTCGCTGGCCGGCGATCAGGTGCCCGACGCCGGCCACCTGCGCCGCCTTGCCGAACTGGTGCGCCGCGTGGAGCCTGCGCTGGTGTCGGAGCACCTGGCGTGGTCTTGTTTCGGCGGGGTGCACTTTCCCGATCTGCTGCCCTTTCCGCGCAGCACCGAGGCCTTGCGTCGCATCGCCGACAACATCGAACGAACGCAATCCGCGCTGGGGCGCCGCATCGCGATCGAGAACCCGTCCCACTACCTGCGGATCGACACGCACACGTGGGACGAGATCGACTTCCTCGCCGAGCTGGTGCGGCGCACCGGCTGCGGCCTGCTGCTGGACGTGAACAACGTCCACGTGTCGTCGCGCAACCTCGGCTTCGATGCCGCGAACTGGCTCGATCGCTTCCCGGGTGACGCGGTGATGGAGGTCCACCTCGCGGGCCACAGCAGCGACCCGGCGCTCGGCGACAGCCTGCTGATCGACTCGCACGACGCGCCTGTGGCCGCCGAGGTATGGGCGCTGTATCGGCGCCTGGTCGAACGCATCGGCGCACGCCCGACACTGATCGAGCGTGACGGCAACGTGCCCGCGTTCACCGAACTGCTGTGCGAGCGCGACATCGCCGCGGCCGAACTGCAACGGGTCGCCGCCATGGCCGAGGCGTTCGCGTGAGCCTCGGTTCGTTCCAGGCGGCGTTCGCGGCCGCCCTCTTCACGGCCGATCCGCCGACAGGCATAGCCGCGCAACCGGCCTTCGCCGTGTACCGCAACACCGTGATGAAGGGCTGCATCGATGCGCTGGCGGCCAACTTCCCGAGTGTGGAACGTGTCGTGGGTGGGGACTGGTTTCGCGCCGCTGCCGCCGTCCACGTGGCTGCCGATGCGCCGCGCGACGCCAGTCTGCTGTCGTACGGGCAGGGCTTCCCCGATTTCCTCACCCGCTTCGAGCCCGCGTTCGCCTTGCCTTACCTGCCCGACGTGGCCCGACTCGATCGATGCTGGACAGAAGTCCACATGGCGCCGGATGCAGCGCCGGTCGACGCGAGCTGGCTCGCCGCACTGGGGCACGATTCCCTCGGCGCGCTGCGCCTGGCGCCCCATCCCGCCGCACGATGGCACTGGTTCGCCGATGCACCGATCTTTTCCATCTGGCAACGCAATCGCACCGGTGACGGCCTCGCGCAAGACCTTGTCTGGCAGGGCGAAGGCGCCCTGCTCTCGCGGCCCGGCGACGCCGTGCAAGGTTTCGCCGCGACCCGGGCCGACTGTGCCTTTCTGGACGCCTGCGCCGCCGGCGAGCCGCTCGGCGCCGCCGCGACCGCCGCGCTGGCGGTAGAGCCCGATGTCGACCTCGCCGGGCTGATCGCGGGGCTGCTGCGCGCAGGCGCCTTGACCCACATCCACGACGAACCGGAAGCGCCATGAACCCCAACGCCTTTGCCCGTGCGCTCACGCGCCTGATCCCGCACGATCTGCTGGCCATTGCAGGCCGCCTGTCGATCGCAGCCATCTTCCTTCTTTCGGGACGCACCAAGGTGGATGGTTTGCTGCACATCACCGACGGCACCTACGAATTGTTCCGCAGCGAGTACAAATTGCCGCTGCTGCCGCCCGAACTCGCCGCGCATCTGGCAACCTACGCCGAACACCTGTTCCCGCTGCTGCTGGTGCTGGGCCTGGCCACGCGCCTGTCGGCGCTGGCGCTGCTGGGCATGACGCTGACGATCCAGTTGTTCGTCTACCCGGACGCCTGGCCCACGCATCTTTCGTGGGCTGCGATCCTGCTCTACCTGGCCGGACGCGGCGCCGGCACACTCTCGCTCGACCGGCTGCTGAAGATCGACTGACATCGCATCGCGTACGGCGGATGGCGTATCCGCGCCACCGTCCGGCTTGCCAGTCCGAGGGGTCATCGCTACATTGCTGTTTTTGAGGGATTGCAATGTCCGTTGACACCGCTTCGAGCACTTCGACCGTTTCTTCTTCCAACCCCCCCGCTTCTTCTCCTGCCTCGCCCGCCGCCGAGTCCACCGTCGTCGTGGCCGAGTCGGTCTCACTCTCTCCGATCTACTCACCGGCCGCCGGGGCGCCCCGCCACATCCGGCTGACCTCGCATGCCGGCGGCTTCGGCGCACTGCCGATTCACTGGGGCGCGGCGACCGCCACCGAGCGCGGGCCGGTCATCGGCACCACCACCAAGCGCGCGCACCGCAACGTGATCGGCACGCACAGCGGCTCCTACAGCGTGTACCGCGCGCTGGCCGTGGCCGCGGGCGCGCTCAACCCGCAGCACAAGGCCGACCTCACCAACACCTCGCCCACCGACGTGATCGGGCCGTACCCGCAGTGGAGCGAGCCGGGCAAGATCGTCTCGCTCGACCCCTGGGGCGCGACCGTCGCCCGCGAGTTCGCCGACGAACTGGCGGCCGGCTACGACATCCGCCCGACCATCGCCGTGACCAAGGCGCACGTGATCCTGCCCGAGGTGATCGAGGCGCTCCAGTCGGGCCGGCTCAAGGCCGACGGCAAGTTCCTCACCGCCAATGGCGCGGCGGTGGTCACCAAGGCGGCGCTTGAACCCGTGTGGTATCTGCCCGAGGTGGCGAAGCGCTTCAAGTGCTCCGAGACCGACCTGCGCCGCGTGCTGTTCGAGGAAACTGGCGGCATGTACCCCGAGTTGGTCACGCGCTCCGACCTGGAGGTGTTTCTGCCGCCGATCGGCGGGCAGACCGTCTACATCTTCGGCAACCCGGCCGACCTCGCGAACCCCGAAGTCGAACTGACGGCGCGCATCCACGACGAATGCAACGGCTCCGACGTGTTCGGCTCCGACATCTGCACCTGCCGCCCCTACCTCACGCACGCCATCGAGGAATGCATCATGGGTGCGCAGCGCGGCGGCGTCGGCCTGGTGGCCTATTCGCGCAAGGAAGGCCGCGCGCTCGGTGAAGTGACCAAGTTCCTGGTCTACAACGCGCGCAAGCGCCAGGTCGGCGGCGACACGGCGGACCAGTACTTCGCACGCACCGAGTGCGTGGCGGGCGTGCAGGACATGCGCTTCCAGGAGCTGATGCCCGACGTTTTCCACTGGCTGGGGATCCGGAAGATCCACCGCCTCGTTTCGATGAGCAACATGAAATTCGACGCCATCACCGGGTCGGGCATCGAGATCGGCGAGCGCGTGAACATCCCCGACGCGTTGATCCCGGCCGACGCCCGCGTCGAGATGGACGCCAAGATGGCGGCTGGCTATTTCACGCCCGGCGCCGTGCCGGATGCCGAAGAGTTGAAAAAGGCCAAAGGCCGGGGCCTCGCGGAATGAGTGCACCGCATCGCGACATCGATCCCGCTACAGAGCTCACCCCCGACACGGCCCATCCGTCCGGCGCCGCTGCGGTGCTGCGCACCACCACCGAGGTGCGTTCGCGTGCCCATGCGCTGCTCGCGCGGGCGCGGCGCGGCGAATCGAAGTGGTTCCGCATCGGCGACGACGCGGCGCTGGAAGACACGGCACGCACCGTGGCCGAGGTCACGCGCGACCGCTATCCCTGGGGCCCGATCCCGTACCACAGCCGCTGGCGCCATTTCGAGGCCGGCGGCGTGGATCGCCTGAAGCAACTCGACGAACTGCTCGGCGCCGACGTGCACGAACGCGAGCGCGCCCGCACCCGCATCGACCTGGTGCTGGTGAGCGTGCTGCTGGACGCCGGCGCCGGCGCGGACTGGCATTACACCGAATCGGCCAGCGGTCAGCGCTTCACGCGCTCCGAGGGGCTGGGCGTGGCCAGCTTCCACGCCTTCACCAGCGGGCTGTTCTCCTCCGACGCCGACCATCCCTTGCGCGTCGATGCGGCCGGCCTGCGCGCTCTCGTGACCGACCGGCTCGGCGCGGCATTCCAGGTGAGCGAAAACAACCCGGTGGTCGGCCTCGCCGGCCGCGCGATGTTGTTGCGCCGGCTCGGCGAAGCGCTGGCAGACCAGCCCGAGGTGTTCGGCGAAGCCGGCCGGCCCGGCGGGCTGTTCGATGCACTGGTTGGCCCTTACGGCCCGGCGGTGCCGGCCACGGCGGAGGTCACGGCCCACGAGATCCTGACGCTGGTGCTGGACTCGCTCTCGCGCATCTGGCCGGCCGCCAACGCGGTCGACAGCATCGCCGCCGACGGCAGCGACATGCCGGGCGGCATCCCCTCAAGCAATCCGGCCTTCGCGCTGGGCGACTGCTGGCGGCACAGCGCCGTGACCGGCCCCGGCCTGACAAACGGCTGGATGCCCTTTCACAAGCTGTCGCAGTGGCTCACCTACTCGCTGCTGGAGCCCTTCGAATGGGCCGGCGTGCGCGTGAGCGGGCTGGGCGAGCTCACCGGGCTGCCCGAATACCGCAATGGCGGGCTGTTCATCGACAGCGGCATGATCGTGCCGCGCGATGCCTCGATGCTGGAGCGCAGCTGGAAGGTCGGCGACGAGTTCATCGTCGAATGGCGCGCGCTGACCGTGGCACTGCTCGACGAGGTGGCGCCACGCGTGTGCAAGGTGCTCGACAAGGGCAGCGACGAGCTGCCGCTGGCCTGCGTGCTGGAAGGCGGAACCTGGGCGGCAGGACGCGTCTTGGCACAGCGCTTGCGTGATGGGTCACCGCCTCTGCGCATCGAGAGCGACGGCACGGTTTTCTAGGAGACTTCTGAGTACATGAGCAACGTTCACCTGATCGACCATCCGCTGGT
>SEGN01000620.1 GCA_004211245.1 Variovorax sp. | reverse complement strand
GACACGCGCATCGTCATCTGACTCGTCGCAGCTGTTTGAGCGTAGAGAGCGCAGCGAACGCAGCGAGTTCTGCGACGGCCCGGTTGTCCGAGCATCGCAGGGCAGTCGGAGCGCAGCGCAGACCGCCACGGCGAAGCGCTGCGCTGGGCCCGCACACGCCTTTGCCGCGCGCAGCCTCCGACGACCACGCGTTGATCCAGCGGCAAAGACGATCCCATGTCAGCCGCCCCTCAACAACTCAAGTGCCGCAAGGTGCAGCGCAGGCGTCGCGGCCGCGATCACACGGCCGTCGGATTTCAGGCCCAGCGGCTGGCCCTGCCAATCGGTGATGACGCCGCCGGCCGCTTCGATCAGCCCTGCCGGACCGAGGTAGTCGTAGGGCTGCAGGCCGGCTTCGACCACCAGGTCGATGGTGCCGCCCGCCAGCTGCGCATAGCCGTAGCAGTCGCCGCCGAAGCGGCGCATCGCGCAGCGCCGGCTGAGCCGGTCGAACGCCGCCCAATCGGCCGGCCCGAAGATGTCGGGCGAGGTGGTGACGATGCGGGCTTTGGTCAGGTCGCTGCAGGCGCTCACGCGCACCGCCGTGCCGTTGCGCTGCGCGCCGACGCCAGCCTGCCCGATCCAGCGCTCGCCCAGCACCGGCATCTCGACCACGCCGAGCGTGACGCGGCCACCTTCGACCAGGCCGATCAGCACGCCCCACAGCGGCGAGCCGGTGATGAAGCTGCGCGTCCCGTCGATCGGGTCGAGCACCCAGACGCGCTGCGCGTCGAGCCGCTCCAGGCCGTGCTCCTCGCCATAGATTCCGTCGGCCGGGCACTGCGCGCCGAGGATGTCGCGCATCGCTGTCTCGGCCGCGCGGTCGGCCAGCGTGACGGGGCTCTCGTCGGCCTTGGTGATGATGTCGAGCGGCGTGCGGAACCAGCGCATCGCCTCGGCCGCGGCGGCATCGGCCAGTGCATGGGCGGTGAGCAGCACGTGTTCGGAAGGGGTGGGACTCATGGCAGGCAGATGCGGGCGATACGAGGAGACAGGGCATTAGAACCGAGGCGCGCGAATTGACAGGCGCCGCAGCCGGCCTCTAGCATGCCATCCACAAGTGCCCTGCGCCGACCTCCGGCCCGTGGCCACGGGGAGCGCTTTTCATGCTGGCGAGTGGATCGTTGATTTTTCGGAAGTGGCTGCGGCCCGTTCTTTGCGCGCTTGCACTGTGCCTGTCGGCCGTGGCGCCGGCCAGCGCCACGCCCTCGCCCGAAGAGGACAGGCTCATTCAAGGTCTGATTCAGCGGGTGGAAAACCGTCGCGAGATGGTTTTCCTGCGCAA
>SEGN01000167.1 GCA_004211245.1 Variovorax sp. | reverse complement strand
CCCGCCAGCGCAGCCACCTCCTCCGGCGTCCCCGCACGCTGCACAGGCACCATCTGCTTGATGACGGCCGGATCGAAGACCGCATCCGCCATCGGCGACGCGATGATGCCCGGCGCGATCGCGTTGACTGTGACACCACGCGACGCCACCTCCAGCGACAGCGCCTTGGTCGCGCTGTTGATGGCGCCCTTGGCCGCGGCATAGTTGACCTGGCCCTTGTTGCCCGTGAGAGAGGCGACCGACGAGATGTTCAGGATGCGGCCCCAGCGTGTGCGCAGCATCGGCAACAACAGAGGCTGCGTGACGCGGAAGAAGCCGTTCAACGACACGTCGATCACCTTGTGCCATTGCTCGGGCCGCATGCCCGGCAACACCGCGTCGTCGTGCACGCCGGCGTTGTTGACCAGGATCTGCACCGGTCCGCCCTGCAGCATCGCCACGCAGCCGGCGGCCGTGGCTTCGTCGCTGCGCAGGTCGAACACATGGCACTCGGCCGTTCCGCCCGCCGCACGAATGGTCTCTGCGAGTTGCTCGACCGCCTCGGGGCGCGAGCTCGCGTGCAACAGCACGGCGGCGCCGTCGCGCGCGAGCCGCCTGGCGATGGCGCTGCCGAGCGCGCCGCTGGCGCCGGTGACGAGGGCGCGCTTGCCCGAAAGGTTTGCTGGAGAGGTGGTCATGTCGGCAAGGGGGTGTTGAGCACGACCACCGCGCGGCCGTCGGCAACGGCCGTCCCGTCGGGGGCGGTCACGCTGAATTCGTAGAGCACCTGGCGCGCGTCCCCGGACAGGCGCCTGGCCCGCACCTGCAGCGCACCCTGCACCGCATCGAGCCGGGCAACGCCGAAACGCACGTTGCGCGCACTGGCCAAAAAGCCGGCCGAAGGCGGCTCGCCTTCGACGGCCAGCAGGCCGCCATGCAGGGCCATCGCCTGCGCTGCGTACTCGATGGCATTGGGCGCCATCAGGCCGCCAGCGGTGCGCAACGGGTTGTCGGCGCGCAGATGGCTCGTGGTGCTGCAATGGATGGCATCCGTGTCCCAGCTTTCGAGCCGTTCGAGCAGGCACATCGTGCCGCTGTGCGGAATGCGCGCCGCAATGCCCTCGCGGTCCATTGTTTGCGTGGCACTCATCCCGTGCGGTCCGCCACCAGCAGCACGTTCGCGAACGGCGTGCCCTCGCTCATCGGAATGCTCTGCACCTTGAATCCGAGCCGCTGCAGCAGGGCGACCCAGTCCGGCAGGGCACGGCCCCAGGTGGGCGACACCTTGTGGCCGCGGATGCGCGTGACCGTGCGGTCCACCCACTGGCTGATCGCGAAGCCGCGCCGGCTCGACGCGTCACCGACGCGCAGCAGCATGCGCCCGCCCGGTGCCAGCGATTCGTGCACGCGCCGCAGCACGCCCTCCTGCGCGTCGAGATCGACGTAGTGCAGCACGTCGAGGATCACGACGAGATCGCTCGCCGGCAACTCGGCGCTGCACATGTCGGCACAGACGAAACGGGGGGTGGGCTGAAGGTGCCCGATCGACGATTCGGCACGGGCCACGTCGCGCGGCATCAACTCGATGCCGGTGTAGTCGGCCACGGGTGGCGTGGCGGCCCAGGCGGCCGGCCACCGGCCTGCAGCCTGCATCGAGGCCATGGACGACAGCAGGCTCGCGAACAGACCCTGGCCGCAGCCGATGTCGAGCACGCGGCGACGGTCGGCGCCGATCAGGCCGCGTTCGATGAGCCCGCGGAACACCGGATCGCGCCCGAGCTTGCCGCGCGCGAAGTGGTAGGTGAACTGGCCGGCCTTCTGGTAGGGCGCTGTGGCGGCGTCGTGCAGTTGCCGCCACGCGGCGTCGGTGACCGCAGCCGCGCTCATGCCGCGAGGCCTTCAGGCAACGTCACCGCGCGCAGTTGCGCCGTCTGGATCTGTGCCAGCAACGGCGGCAACACCGCGAGCACCACCGGCTCGCCGTTCGCCGTGCGTGCGGCATTGCCGTCGTGCAGCAACAGGATGTCGCCGGCCGCCAGGCCCTGCCCGAGACGCGCCAGCACCTTGGCCGGATCGCGCTCCCGGGTATCGAACCCGCGGCGCGTCCAGCTCACCAGGGACAGGCCCAGCCGATGCAGTACCGGCGCGAGGAAAGGATTGCGCAGGCCGGCCGGCGCGCGGAAGCAGGTCGGGCGCTGGCCCGTGATGTCGGTCAACATGTCTTGTGCGCGCGAGATTTCGGCCGCGTAGCCGCGCGGGCCGAGAAACGAAAAGTTGTGGCGATGCTTTGCCGTGTGGTTCTGGATGCTGTGGCCCCGCGCGACGATTTCGCGCGCGAGCGCAGGGTGCGCCGCGACCTTCTCCGCGATGCAGAAGAAGGTGGCGCGCTGCCCGGCGGCGTCGAGCAGATCGAGCACCCGCGGCGTCACCGCGGGCTCCGGCCCGTCGTCGATGGTCAGGGCGATCTCCCGGCGCGCGACCGACGCGGGCGGCAGCCGCGTGACGTTGGGACCCAGAAGATGGCTGCGCGGCGTGAGCCCCGCGCCGGTGATCACGGCATGGTTGAGCACCACCGCGCCCAAGGCCCACGGCCAGGCGCCCGGCACCAGCACCGCGGCGCCGAGCGCGACGGCATGCAAGCCGGCACTGGCCAGCATGATCGGCGGCAAGGGCCAGCCGGCCGGCGCCACGTGAGCAGTAGAAGAGGCGGAGGACATCGGTCGCTATTTTGCTTGCAGGCCGGCGCCCTTCGCGCGGGCGAAAGCGGCCGACAGCAACAGCGCCAGGAAGGCGCCGGGCGCCACGATGCGCCCGATCGCGGACAGCGCGGGAATGTCCGAGATCGCGATCAGCCCGAACGACACCACGGTGGTCAGGTTGGCCAGCATCAGCGACGCCAGCGTGTCGGCGTCGGCCCGACCGGTTTCCTGCAGCTGGTCGAAGAACAGCGCGTAGTTGGAACCCACCGCGACGATCAGCAGCAGCCCGACCAGGTGAAGAATGCCGAGCGGTACGTGCAGCAGTGCCATGCCGCCCAGCGTGAGCAACACGGCGAGCGCCAGCGGCTGGCACACCGCCAGCAGGCGGCGCGCCGAGCGCAGGTAGATGCCGAGCAGCACCACGACGGCCAGCGCGCCCAGCATCACCTGCACGAAGGCATCGTGCAGGTAGCGGCTGTAGAGGCTGTCCAGTTCGTCCTTGACGTCGACCACCTGCACTTCGGGCAGTGGCGAGAGTGCCGCGACCAGCTTTGCAGGGTCGAATTTGTCGCCGGTGTGCAGGGCGATCAGCGCCGCCCATCCGCCGCCTGGACGTTCGTACATGAGGGCGTTGACCACCGCGCCGAGCGGGCCGTCGGCCAGGTCGGCACGCGTGATCGGCGGGAGCGTGCGCGCCTTCTCGACTTCGGCGAGGAACGGCTCGAGCCGCGCGGCCGGCAGCGGCCCGCCCGCCGTGGCCTCGGCCAGGCGCGTGCGCAGCGTCGCCGCGTCGGGCAGGCTGGCGATGCGTTGGCGCTGGGCTTCGAGGCTCGGCAGCACGCGCGTGACGGTTTCGTAGCCGCCCAGCTCGCCACGTTCGATCAGCGGTTCCAGCCTCGCCCCGGCCGCCTCCGTGGCGCGCAGCACGGCCTGCTCGTCGGCCGCCTGGATCACGACCAGCGTGCGCCCGTCGCTGGCACCGATGTCATCGCGCAGCTTCGCATCGAGGTCGCTGGCGGCCTGCTTGATCGGGCTCATCGCCGAGAGGTTGGCACGCCAGAGCTCGCCGCCCTGCCAGGCCACCAGCCCGGCCGCGCCGACGCCGAGCGCCACGAAGACCCAGCGCAGCCGCGGCAGGCCGTGCACGATGGCACCGGCCACGCGCGCCATGTGATGCCGCATGCCCATGCCGGTGGCGCCGTCGGGCGCCAGCATCGGGAGGCCGTAGCGCGTGGCCAGGGCGGCCACGACCAGCCCCGCGATCGAGAACACGCCGAGTTGCGCCAGGCCCGGAAAGCCCGAGAACACCAGCGCCGCGAAGCCGCATACGGACGTCAGCAGGCCGAGCCGCACGGTCGGCCAGTTGAGGTCGCGCCAGCGCTGCCAGCCGGTGCCTGGCACGGCCGCGCCGCGGGCCTGGATCAGGTAGTAGATGGCGTAGTCGACCGTCTCGCCGATCAGCGTGCTGCCGAACCCCATGGTGAGCCCGTGCACTTCGCCGAACACCAGCGAGACCGCGGCCGTGCCGCCGACCACGCCCGTGGCGACCGGCAGGAAGGCGATCACGAGTGCGCGCGGGGAGGCGAAGGCCAGCAGCAAGAGGCAGCTCATGACGATGCCGCCGACGATCGCGAGCTGGATCGCCTCGCCCTTGATCTGGTCGCGGCTGGTCACCGAGAAGACCGGCGTGCCGCTCATCAACAGCTTGGGTGCGTCGGCGCCCATCGACTGCGTCGCCTTCGCGAATTCGCTTTGCACCCGAGCGATGGCCACGCCCTGCGCGTCGAGGTCGCTGCCTTGCGCCTTGGTGCCGGCCAGCAGCATGGCGCGCGGCGCATCGCGCGAGACCCACACGCCCTGCTCGGTGCGCGGAGAGCTCGCCGGGATCAAGCCTTCGGCAATGCGCTGCGTTTCGCCGGTCGGGTCGCGTTCGAGCAGTGGCTTGATGAGATTGCCGGCCGGCGTGCCGAGCATCGACAGCGTGTCGCCGATGGCATCGCGCAGACCCTGCACGGTGAAGCGATCCGGGCCGAGGTCGGGCGAAAGCTGGTAGCGGTGGTCGAACACGAAGGTGCCGGTGTCCCTGTAGTCCTCGGTGTCGCCGTTCTGCACCTGGTCGAACAGGCCGCTGGCGCGCATCGCACGGCCGAGCGCGCGCGACACGTCGGCCCGCTGCGCCGCGTCCCTGCCGCCCTCGATGCCGATGAACAGCGTGCGCGAGGCAACGCCGGTCTGCAACTGCTCCGTCAGCACGCGCTGGCGTGCGTCGGGGCTGGCAGGGAGGAACGCTGTGAGGTCGGCGCTGAAATGCGTGCGCGAGATGACGGCGACGCCGGCCAGTACCAGCGCGAGCCAGACGAGCAATACCAGCGTTCTGCGCGAGCGGGTCGGCCCGGCGCTCATGGACGCGGCACGATGGTCATCACCGAACGGTCACCGCCGCGGAACTCCATCTCCACGCCCAGCACCGCGCCGCCCCGCCCGCTCAGGCTCAGCGATGCCACCTGGGCCGCGAGACGCTCGTCCAGCGGTGCGAGATCGAGCGTCCAGTCGGCGGCAGTGCCCTTGAGCGTGCTGCGGAAGTAGCGCTGCAGTACCGTCCCGTTGCCGCTGAGCGTGCCGCGCATCGCTTCCACCATGCCGAGCAGTTCGGGCACGCTGTCGAGCGTCATGCTGCGGCTGCGGCCGCCGCGCGACAGGACGAGGTTGTTGCCGTCCACCACCATCGATTCGGCGCGTGGCGACAGCGTGCGGCGGGTGAGCTGATCCGGCGCCGTGAAACTCAGCGTGCCGCTGGCGGACAACGGCCCTTCGAGCCCGCGCACGAAACGCTGCTCGGTGAAGGTCGCCTCGCCCTGCTTCTGCTTCGCGAGCAGGCCCATCAGTTCGGGCAGGTCGAAAGCCCACGCGGGCGCAGCGCCAAACAGCAGCGTCAGCACCAGCGCGCGCCAGAGCCGGTCAATGCGCATCTTCGAGCCAGAAATCATGGAAATTGAACCAGTTGTACGGGTAGGTGCGGCACAGGGATTCGAGACGCTTCACATAGGCTTCGACTGCGCTGCAGATGCGGCGTTCCCGCTCCGCCGGGTCGGCAATGCGCTCGCTGAAGTCGGCCAGCGGCTCGAAGATCACATCGTAGCGGGCACCGCCGACGTAGAGGCCAGCCATGAAGAACACGCGCCGGCGCAGCAACGCGGCGAGACGGAACGGTCCGTCGTTGAAGGTGGCGGGCTGCCCGAGGAAGGGCAGTTCCAGGCTCTTGCCGCGCTGGCCGCCATCGCCTTCCTGCCCCGTGAGGGTGCGGTCGGCCAGCAGGCCGGCCATGCCGCCGGTGTCGAGCCAGTCGCGCAGCGCCAGCATCGAACTGGGCCGGCCCAGTGCAATCACGTGCGGGCGCCTTTCCGGCAGGCTGATCGCGTCGAGCATCGCGTTGATCTGCCGTGCGTTGTCCGGAAACATGAGCATCGCGGCGCGCAGCTTAGGATGCTCGGCGCTCTGGTACTTGCAGGCACCGAGTGCCTCGAAGCTCCCGACGTGCGCGCCGATCAGAAACGCGCCGCGTCCGCTCAGCGCCTCGGCCTCGACCGGCTCGGTGCCGGTCACACGCACGTCGAACAGGTCGAGCCGCCCGCGCAGGAAATAGATGCGGTCGAGCACGGTCGACGCAAACGCGTGCAGCAGCCGGTAACCGTCGCCCCAGCC
>SEGN01000619.1 GCA_004211245.1 Variovorax sp. | reverse complement strand
CCCAGAATCACGGCGCCGACCGAGTCGCGCTCGAGGTTCAGGGCCAGACCGAAGGACGGCGTGCCGTCCGCGCTCGGCGGGAACTCGAGCATTTCGCCCTGCATCGCGTCCGACAGGCCGTGCACGCGCACGATACCGTCGGTCACCGACACCACGGTGCCCTCGTTGCGGATGTTGGCGCTGACACCAAGACCCTCGATGCGGCTCTTGATGAGTTCGGAAATTTCTGCGGGATTGAGTTGCATGACTCTTTCCTTCTTTCTTGGTAAGGGTGAGGGGCCGGAGGCTTACGCCGCCAGCGCAACTTTCATTTGTTCGAGACGGGCCTTGACGGAGGTGTCGAGCACCTCGTCGCCGACCGCCACGCGAACGCCACCGATCAGCGAGGGATCGAGCTGGACCGACACCTGCAGCTTGCGACCGAAGCGCTTTTCGAGCGTGGACGCGAGTTGCGCCAGCGCCGCGTCGTCGATCGGGAATGCGCTGTACACCACCGCATCGGACGAGCCGCGCTGGGCATTGGCCAGCACGCGGAACTGGCGGGCGATCTCGGGCAGCGCGGCGAAGCGTCCGTTCTCGATCACGGCCGACAGGAAGTTGCTGGCCTGCGCCGGCAGCTGCCCGCCCGCCACACCGGCGATCACGCCCAGCACCTGCTCGGGCGTGGCCTTCGGGTTGTCGGCGAACTGCTGCAACTGCGGCTGGTCCGCGATCGCTGCGACCTGCTCCAGCCAGGCGCCCGCGCCTTGAAGGTCGGACGCCGACGCCTTGAACAAGGCCTCGGCATAGGGGCGTGCAATGGTGGCGATTTCTGCCATGGTGATCCTCGTTGCGCCTCGTGCGTCAGAGTTCGGTCTGCAGGCGGGCCAGCAAGTCGGCATGAACCGCCGGATTCACTTCCTTGCGCAGGATCTGCTCGGCGCCCTTGACGGCCAGCGCGGCAACCTGCTCGCGCAGGGCCTCGCGGGCCTTGGTGGCCTGCTGCTCGGCTTCGGCGCGCGCCGCGGCAACGATCTTGTTGCCCTCTTCGGTGGCGCGGCCCTTGGCCTCCTCCACGATGGCCTGTGCACGGCGCTCGGCATCGGCGAGCCGCTGCGCGGACTCGTTACGAGCCTGGCTGAGCGCGGATTCGACTTTCTTGTCGGCCGCAGCCAGTTCGGTCTTGGCCTTGTCGGCCGCAGCCAGGCCATCGGCGATCTTGACGGCGCGCTCGTCCAGCGCCTTCGCGATCGGCGGCCACACGAACTTCATCGTGAACCCGACCAGGATCAGGAACACGATCATCTGGACGATTAAGGTACCGGTAATGCTCACTTTTCACCCTCTCTT
>SEGN01000618.1 GCA_004211245.1 Variovorax sp. | reverse complement strand
CGACAGTGCAGTTGGACGACGACGACTTCCGCGACATCCTGGCCCACACCCGGGCGTTCGTGCGGAACGTGGTGGTTCCGCGTGAGCAGGAGATCGACGAGACCGACGCGATCCCCGCCGAGATCCG
The DNA here is from genome assembly GCA_004211245.1 of Variovorax sp. Lineage (GTDB taxonomy): Bacteria > Pseudomonadota > Gammaproteobacteria > Burkholderiales > Burkholderiaceae_C > Variovorax. The sequence continues at coordinate 1,202 of SEGN01000618.1, read as the reverse complement.
GGCCGCGGCCAAGGACATGGGCCTGTTCGGGTTCGCCATCCCCCAGCAGTGGGGCGGTCTCGGCATGAACCTGGCCCAGGACGTCGAACTCGCAATGGAACTGGGATACACCACCCTCGCCCTGCGATCGATGTTCGGGACCAACAACGGCATCGCCGGGCAGGTACTGGTCAATTACGGCACGGATGAGCAGCAGACGACCTGGCTCGAGGACATCGCATCCGGCGATGTCGTCGCCTCGTTCGCCCTCACCGAGGCCGGCGCCGGATCCAACCCCGCCGGGCTGCGCACCAAGGCCGTGCGCGACGGCGACGACTGGCTGATCACCGGCGAGAAACGCTTCATCACCAACGCCCTGATCGCGAACCTGTTCGTGGTGTTCGCCCGTACCCGGCCCGCCGACGGTGACGGCCCCGGCATCGCCGTGTTCCTGGTGCCGTCCGACACCCCCGGCGTGCAGGTCGGAGGCAAGGACCGCAAGATGGGGCACGCCGGATCGACCACGGCGACCGTGCATTTCGACGACGTGCGGGTGCCGTCGGCGGCGCTGGTCGGCGGGAGTGAGGACGTCGGCTACCGCGCGGCGATGACATCGCTGGCCCGCGGCCGCGTGCACGTCGCGGCGCTGGCGGTCGGCCAGGCGCAGCGTGCGCTCGACGAGTCCATCGCCTACGCGGCGACCGCGACCCAGGGCGGCAGCGCGATCGGGGATTTCCAGTTGGTGCAGGCGATGATCGCCGACCAGCAGACCGGCGTCATGGCCGGGCGGGCACTGGTGCGTGACGCCGCCCGCGCCTGGGTCGAGGACACCGACCGGCGCATCGCCCCGTCGATCGCGAAGCTGTACTGCACCGAGATGGTCGGTAAGGTCGCCGACCTGGCGGTGCAGATTCACGGCGGCAGCGGGTACATGCGCGAGGTCGCCGTGGAGCGGATCTACCGCGACGTCCGGCTGCTGCGCCTCTACGAGGGCACCAGCGAGATCCAGCGGCTGATCATCGGCGGCGGCCTGGTCAAGCAGGCCCGCAACACCGCAGGCGGGCAACGATGAACAACCAGCTACCCGGTCTACTGCCCCTGGATGGAATCACCGTCGTCAGCTTCGAGCAGGCCGTCGCCGCCCCGATCGCCACCCGGCACCTGGCCGATCTGGGTGCCCGCGTCATCAAGGTCGAACGCATCGGTGAGGGCGATTTCGCCCG
>SEGN01000617.1 GCA_004211245.1 Variovorax sp. | reverse complement strand
GTCGGCCCAGAGCTTGCCGGCCATGCCCCAGGGCGTCGGCGGGCCGAGCACCAGCGACATCTTGTACTCGGGCTTGTAGGCGGTCTGGGCCGGCGCGGCGACCGAGAAGGTGGCGAGCGCGGTGGCCACGGCAGCGAGGCTGAGCAGGGTGCGGCGAAGTTTCATGGTTGTCTCCTTGGGAAAAAATGTGCATGAGCACGCGAAACTGCATTTCGCGGGGAACACCGCGGAACCGGCTTTGCCGGGCCGCTGGTGTGGCCCCCGGCGAGGGGGTTGGCGAAGCGACACGAAGTGCGCGAAGACTGGGGGAGCGTCACGTCAATAACCGAGTTTGGCGGGAAGCCAGAGGGCAAGTTGCGGCCAGACGATCACGGCCACCATCACGAGGAACATCGCGAACAGCATCCAGCCGACCCAGCGCACGGTTTCCTCCATGCGCACGTTGGCGATGCGGCAGGACACCATCAGGTTGACGGCCAGCGGCGGCGTGAACTGGCCAAGCGCGACCTTGAGCGTGAGGATCACGCCGAACCAGACCGGATCCCACTTGTAGAACTGCACGATAGGCCAGAGCAGCGGCACGAAGATCAGGAAGATGGAGACGCCGTCGAGGAACATGCCGACGGTGATGAGCATCACGATGAGCAAGGCCAGCACGCCGTATTCGCCGAGGCCCGAATTGGTGATGGCCTTGGCCACCGGGTCGATCACGCCGAGCGTCGAGAGCGAGTACGCGAAGATGCCGGCCAGCGACACGACCAGCAGGATCACGGCCGACAGCTCGCCCGACTCGCGCAGGATGACGAACAGGTCCTTCACATGGATCGTTCGATAGACCACCATGCCGACGAACAGGCCGTAGAACACCGCGACCACCGCCGCTTCGGTCGGCGTGAACCAGCCGGCGCGCATGCCGCCGAGGATCAGCACCGGCGCCGCCAGGCCCCAGGTCGCTTCGCGAAAGCTCTTCCAGAACGCCGGCCGCGGCAGCGTGGCCTCCAGTGCGCCCATCTTGTTGGAACGCGACATCCACACCGCCGGAATGATCAGCGCCAGCCCGGCCAGAATGCCCGGGATCATGCCGGCCGCGAACAGCGCCGGCACCGAGGCGCCCGGCACCAGCACCGAGTAGACGATGAAGGCGACCGAGGGCGGGATCAGGATGTCGGTGGCGGCCGCGGCACCCACCACGCTGGCCGAGAACGCGGGCGGGTAGCCCGCGCGCGACATCGCCGCGATCATCACCGCGCCGACCGCGGCCGCGTTGGCCGGGCCCGAGCCCGAGATGCCGCCGAGGAACATCGCCACCAGGATCGCCACCATCGGCAGCATGCC
>SEGN01000616.1 GCA_004211245.1 Variovorax sp. | reverse complement strand
GTCGCTCACATGGAACACGCGCTGCGTGCCGCCGCGCCACAGCGCGGCCACGCAGGCGCGCGCCAGGTCGTCGGCATGAATGTGATTGGTGTAGACGTCGTCCTCGCGCCGCAGCACGGCCGTGCCCTTCTTGAGCCGCTCGCGCGGCGTGCCGCCTTCGCGGTCGGGTGCGTAGATGCCCGGTATGCGCAACACGCGCACGGCGGGGCCGAGCCGTCCGAACCAGCGCACCGCGCGCTCGGCGTCGACCCGCCGGTGCGCGCGCGGCGTGTGCGGCCGCACCGGCCGGCTTTCGGTGACGAGCGCGCCACCGCAATCGCCGTAGACGCCGCTGGTCGAGCCGTAGACCAGGGCCGCCGGCAGGCTGCGCTGCGCCAGTGCGCGCACCAGCGCGGTGGTGCGCGCATCGCGCCACCACTGCGCGCCCTCCTCGCGTGCCGGCGGCGCCAGGTGCAGCACGCGCGTGGCAATGCCGGCCAGGCGGCGCAGTGTGGGAGCCTGGTCGAGGTCGCCGACAACCGGGGTCACCCCGGCCGCGCGCAACCGGGCCACTTTGCCGGCCGACGACGTCAGCGCGATCAGGCGCACCCGCCCGCCCAGCATGCCGGCTGCGCGCAGGCCGACGTCGCCGCAGCCGACGATCAGCACGCGCTCGCGCCGGAAGCGCGCCGGCAGCGCGCCGAGGGGGCTCTGGATTGAAGGCAAAATTCGGTTCCTTTTCGCGAGCCCAAGAATACCCATGACCAGCACAGCCCCGCACGACGCGGGCTTTCAGATCACGGTCGAGCCCAGTGGTCGCCAGTTCACCGTGTCCGGCGACGAAACCATCCTCTCGGCCGGCATCCGCCAGGGCGTGGGTCTGCCCTACGGCTGCAAGGACGGCGCTTGCGGCTCCTGCAAATGCCGCAAGCTGTCGGGCGAGATCTCGATGGACACGCACCAGAGCAAGGCGCTGAGCGCGGAGGAGGAACTCAACGGCTACGTCCTGACCTGCCGCGCCCATGCCCGCAGCGACGTGGTGCTGGAGTCGCGCCAGGTCACCGAAGTGGGCGCGCATCCGATCCGCAAGATGCCGGCGCGCGTGCTCGCGCTGCAGAAGCTCTCGCACGACGTGGTGATGCTGCGCCTGCAGTTGCCGGCCGGCGAACCGCTGCAGTTCCATGCGGGCCAGTACGTCGAGTTCCTGCTGCGCGACGGTGCGCGCCGCAGCTACTCGATGGCCAATGCGCCGCACACACTGGGCGAGCCCGGCACCGGCATCGAACTGCACATCCGGCACTTGCCCGGCGGCAAGTTCACCGACCACGTGTTCGGCGCGATGAAGGAGAAAGAAATCCT
>SEGN01000166.1 GCA_004211245.1 Variovorax sp. | reverse complement strand
ATGCGTGGCACGCCGCTCAGTTCGAACTCGCCCCCGAGCAGTGCGAGCGCTGCGGTGAGCGGCCGCATCGCCGTGCCGGCGTTGCCGAGGAACAGTGCAGCCTCCTGCGTTGGACGTCGCGGGCCCAAGCCCTCGATGGTCAGCGTGCCGTCGCCGCGCTCGATGCGACAGCCCAGCTTCGCCAGCGCTTCCAGCATCACGCGCGTGTCGTCCGAATCGAGCAGGTCGTGCACCGTCGTGGTCCCGCTGGCCAGTGCGGCCAGCAGCAGCACCCGGTTCGAGATGCTCTTGGAACCGGGCAGCTGCACCGTGCCGGCAGCTTCCGCCAACGGCGGAATGTCGAGAAAACGTGTCGAGAACATGGATCAGTCGGTCGGGTTTCCGGCCTGCCAGCCGGCGCGCACGCGCCGTGCGGCCTCGATCGCGTTCTCGAGGCCCTGTGCATCGCCGGTCGCCACCATCAGCTCGAGCGCTTCCAGCGCTTCGCGGAAGTCGCGCGTCTGGGCCAGCAATTGTTCGCGATTGGCGAGCAGGATGTCGCGCCAGACAGCGGGGTCGCTGGCCGCGATGCGTGAAAAATCGCGGAAGCCGGGCCCGGCCAGTTCGAGGAAGCGCTTGCCTTCCGGTTGGCCGGCAATGCCGTTGATGAACGCAAACGCCAGCAGGTGCGGCAGATGGCTGACGGCAGCGAAGGCGCCGTCGTGCGCCTCTGGCGTCATCTGGATCACATCGCCACCGAGCGCCGTCCAGGTGCGGCTGGCGCGCTGCAGGTTGGAGCGCAGCGTGGCGCGAACCGGCGTGAGCACGATCTGGCGTCCCTTGAAAAGCCCCGCCTCCGCGTGCTCGATGCCCGACACCTCCTTGCCCGCGATCGGATGGGCCGGCACGAAGCAGGTGAAGAGTTCCTGCAGCCCGCGTCGCGCCGCTTCGATCACGTCGCCCTTGGTCGAGCCGACGTCCATCACCAGCGTTTCGGCTGTGATGCCGTGCTTGATGGATTTGAAGGTGGCCTCCGACGCTGCGACAGGCACGGCAATCAGAACCAGGTCGGCGCCCGACACGGCCAGCAGCGCCGACGGCGCGGCCACGTCGATCACGCCGAGCTGCCGTGCGCGCTCGGTGGTGGAGGGCGACTTGCTGTAGCCGACCACGCGTTTCACCAGCTTGGCCTTCTTGAGCGCAAGCGCGAAGGATCCGCCCATCAGGCCGCAGCCGATCAGTCCGAGTTGCTCAAACATGTCGTGCCGGAATCAGGCGGTCACGGGATAGGCGCCGAGCACCTTGTAGAAGGCACACAGTTCGCGCAGTTCGGCCAGGGCGGCTGCCACGTGGGGCTGCGAAGGGTGGCCGTCCAGGTCGATGTAGAAGTAGTACTCCCACTGGCCGGTCCGCGCAGGCCGCGACTCGAAGCGGGTCATCGAAACGCCGTGTCTCTTGAGGGGAACGAGCAGGTCGTGCACAGCGCCAGGGCGGTTGGGAACGGACACGATGAGGCTGGTGCAGTCGCGCCCCGACGCCGGCGGCATCGCAAGGGTCTGCGGCAGGCAGATGATGGCGAAGCGCGTGCGGTTGTAGACATCGTCCTGGATCGCATGCGCCACGATATGCAACCCGAACCGGGTCGCGGCGCGCTCGCTGGCGAGCCCGGCCCAGGCCGGATTGGCGGCGGCCAGGCGCGCACCTTCGGCATTGCTGGAGACCGCGCGTCGTTCGGCATCGGGCAGATGCTTGCTCAACCAGGTCTGGCACTGCGCCAGCGCCTGAGGGTGCGCGAGCACGACCTCGATGCCGTCGAGGGAATTCTCCTTGCGCAGCAGGTTGTGTCGCACCAGCAGGCTCACCTCGCCGACCACATGCGTCGGCGAGTGCAGGAACATGTCGAGCGAGCGGGTGACCACGCCCTCATTCGAATTCTCGACCCCGACCACGCCGTACTGCGCGCTGCCGCCGGCGGTGGCGTTGAACACCTCGTCGAAGTTGGCGCAGTACACCAGGTCCGCGGCGCCCCCGAAATACTCGATCGCGGCCTGCTCGCAGAAGGTGCCCTCGGGCCCGAGCACCGCGACCCGCTGGGGCGACTCCAGTGCCAGGCAGGCCGACATGATCTCGCGCCAGATCGCCGCTACGTGCGGTGCCTTGAGCGGCCCCGGATTGCCGCGCTCCATCTTGTCGATGACCTGCGCCACACGGTCCGGGCGGAAGAACGGCGTGCCCTCACGCTTCTTGATCTCGCCGACCTGCTCGGCCACGTGGGCGCGCTGGTTCAGCAGCTGCAGCAACTGCTCGTCGAGCGCATCGATCTGCACGCGCAGATCGGCCAGGCCGGCAGAGGCTTCAGGGGGAGGCGTGGGGGAGCGTGGTGCGGTGTCAGACATGCGATCGTTCAAATTCTCGCATGTAGTTCACCAGCGCCTGAACGCCTTCCAGCGGCATCGCGTTGTAGATGCTGGCGCGCATGCCGCCCACCGATTTGTGGCCTTTGAGCTGCAGCAGCCCGGCTGTGCGCGCGCCCGACAGGAACGCATCGTTGCGACTTTCGTCGGCCAGGAAGAACGGCACGTTCATGCGCGAACGGCAGTTCGCGGCCACCTTGTTGAGATAGAAGGAGGAGCCGTCGATGAAGTCGTACAGCAGCCTGGCCTTTGCGATGTTGCGTTGCTCCATCGCCTCGATCCCGGTCAGCCCGCCTTCGGTCTGCTCGCGCAGCCACTGGAAGGTGAGTCCGGCCATGTAGATGCCCCAGGTCGGCGGCGTGTTGTACATGGACTGGTTGTCGGCCACCGTCTTGTAGTTGAACGCGCTCGGACAGATCTCGAGCGCATGGCCCAGCAGGTCGTCGCGCACGACGACGATCGTCAGCCCTGCCGGTCCGAGGTTCTTCTGCGCACCACCGAAGGCCAGGCCCACGCGCGACCAGTCGACGGGGCGCGACGCCACGTGCGACGAGAAGTCGATCACCAGCGGCGCCTTGCTGCCGAGCGCGGCCAGATCGGGCAGCTGCTGGAATTCGATGCCGTTGATGGTCTCGTTACTGCACAGGTGCACGTACGCCGCATCGCCGCCGATCTGCCAGGTGGCCGGCTCGGGCAGGCTGAGGTGGCCGTCGGCCGCATTGCTTGCAGCGATGCGCGCGGCGCAATAGCGCTGCGCTTCCTTGTGCGACTTGATGCTCCAGCTGCCCGTGATCACGAAGTCGACCGGGCCGCCGCGCGACAGGTTGAGCGGAACGATCGCGTTCTCGCCCAGGCCGCCGCCCTGCATGAACAGGATGTGGAAATGTGCGGGCACCGCGAGCAGGGCGCGCAGATCGCTTTCCGCCTGCGCCAGAATCACCCCGAACTCTTTGCCGCGATGGCTCATCTCCATCACGCTCATGCCACTGCCTCGCCAGTCAAGCATCTCGGCAGCCGCCTGGCGCAGCACCGCCTCCGGCATGGCGGCCGGCCCGGCGGAAAAGTTGTAAGGCCGCGCGCCGCCAGCCGCGGAGGTCACTTCTTCGCGGGCGCTCGGGCGGCCGGCTTGGCGGGGGCTGCGCCGCCGTCGGCCGGGGCGCCCAATGCCTTCGCCACGGAAGCGTCGAGCGCTCGCAGCTTGGGCTCGATGGTCGGCTTGGTTTCAGCCACGAGCTGCTTGGTCAGCGCCTCGCCCATCCGGGGATTGGCTTCGTCGTACTTCTTGCGCAGCGGCGAGCCGAGCCACGCGATCAACTGACGCAGTTCGTCTTCGCTGAAGGTTTCGCTCATGACCGGGCCCAGCGTGGTGGGCGCGAGTGCCATGCCCTTGTCGCGCAGGATGGGGTAGGCCTCGTCGAAGTACTTCTTGAGCTCGGCATCGGCCGCCTTGGCCGCGGCTTCGCGCTTTTCGGCCGGCACCTGGGTTTGAAGGTAGCCGGAGCCCGCCTGTGCGATCGGCGCGCTGGAATCTTCCACCAGGCTGCGCGCGAGGGCCTCGACCCCTGGGCGTTGCAGTTCGATGAGCTGTTTGACCAGGGCGGCCTTGTTGTCCTGGGCCCAGCCGATGGAGGCAGTGGCCAGGGTCGCAGCCACGAGGGCGAGCTTGATTGTCTTCTTCATTCAGGTTCTTCCGTTCAGGATGTTGGATTGTCTTCGGATTCAGGGGTTGACTCGATGTCGCCGTTGGCGTCGTTCTCGACGATGCGCTGCAGTCCGCTGAGCTTGGCGCCTTCGTCGAGTCCGATCAGGGTCACGCCCTGCGTGGCGCGTCCAAGTTCGCGGATTTCGGCGACCCGGGTGCGCACGAGCACACCCTTGTCGGTGATCAGCATGATCTCGTCGTCCGCGTGGACCAGCGTGGCAGCAACGACCTTTCCGTTGCGCTCACTCTGTTGAATGGCAATCATGCCTTTGGTTCCGCGGCCATGGCGCGTGTATTCGGTAATGCTTGTACGTTTCCCGTAACCATTTTCGGTGGCGGTCAACACGCTTTGCTGCTCGTCTTCGGCCACCAGCATGGCGATCACGCCCTGGCCGTCTTCCAGTGTCATGCCACGCACGCCGCGCGCATTGCGACCCATCGGACGCACATCGTTCTCGTCGAAGCGCACCGCCTTGCCGCCGTCGGAGAACAGCATCACGTCGTGCTTGCCATCGGTCAGCGAGGCACCGATCAGGTAGTCGCCCGGATCGAGATCGACCGCGATGATGCCGGCCTTGCGCGGATTGCTGAATTCGTCGAGGGTGGTCTTTTTGACCGTGCCCATCGAAGTGGCCATGAACACATATTGATCGGCCGGGAAGTTGCGCTTTTCGCCGGTCAGCGCGAGCACGACGTTGATCTTCTCGCCCTCCTGCAGCGGGAACATGTTGACGATCGGACGCCCGCGCGAGCCGCGCGATCCTGCAGGAACCTCCCACACCTTGAGCCAGTACAGCCGGCCTCGGTTCGAGAAGCACAGGATGTAGTCGTGCGTGTTCGCGATGAAGAGCTGGTCGATCCAGTCGTCTTCCTTCGTCGAGGTGGCCTGCTTGCCGCGGCCGCCGCGCTTCTGGGCGCGGTATTCGCCGAGCGGCTGGCTCTTGATGTAGCCGCTGTGCGAGAGCGTGACGACCATGTCGGTCGGCGTGATCAGGTCTTCGGTCGACAGGTCGTAGGCGCTGTGCTCGACCTGGCTGCGCCGCGCGCCGAGCTTGGTCTGGCCGAATTCGGTCTTGATGGTGGTCAGCTCGTCGCCGATGATGACCGAGACACGCTCGGGTTTGGCCAGGATGTCGAGCAGGTCCTCGATCTCGGCCATCACTTCCTTGTACTCGACGACGATCTTGTCCTGCTCCAGTCCCGTCAGGCGCTGCAGGCGCATTTGCAGGATTTCCTGGGCCTGCGTTTCGGACAGGCGGTACAGCCCGTCGTTGCCCATTCCGAACTCGGCCTCCAGGCCTTCGGGGCGGTAGTCGTCGGCATTGATCACGCCGCCATCCGAGCGGGTGCGCGTGAGCATCTCGCGCACGAGCTTGCTGTCCCAGGGGCGGGCCATGAGGTCGGCCTTGGCCACCGGCGGCGTCGGGGCGTTGCGGATGATGGCGATGAAATCGTCGATGTTGGCCAGCGCCACGGCCAGGCCCTCGAGGACATGGCCGCGCTCGCGCGCCTTGCGAAGGGTGAACACCGTGCGCCGCGTCACCACCTCACGGCGATGCTGCAGGAAGACCTGAACCAGATCCTTCAGGTTGCAAAGCTTGGGCTGGCCGTCGACCAGTGCAACCATGTTGATGCCGAAGGTGTCCTGCAGCTGGGTCTGCTTGTAGAGGTTGTTCAGCACCACCTCGGGCACTTCGCCCCGCTTGAGCTCGATCACCAGGCGCATGCCCGACTTGTCGGACTCGTCCTGGATGTGGCTGATGCCTTCTATCTTCTTCTCGTGGACCAGTTCCGCCATGCGCTCTTGCAGCGTCTTCTTGTTCACCTGGTAGGGGATCTCGTCGACGATGATTGCCTGGCGCTGGCCGCGGTCAATGTCCTCGAAGTGGCACTTCGCGCGCATGATCACCTTGCCGCGGCCGGTGCGGTAACCGTCCTTGATGCCGTTGATGCCGTAGATGATGCCGCCGGTGGGGAAATCGGGGGCCGGCACGATCTCCATCAACTCGTCGATGGACGCGTCCGGTTGCCGCAGCAGGTGCAGGCAGGCGTCTATGACCTCATTGAGGTTGTGCGGTGGAATGTTGGTCGCCATGCCGACGGCGATGCCGGCCGAGCCGTTGACCAGCAGGTTGGGGAAGCGCGCCGGCAGGACCAGCGGCTCCTGCTCGGAGCCGTCATAGTTGGGGCCGTAGTCGACGGTTTCCTTGTCGATGTCGGCCAGCAGCTCATGGGCGATCTTGGTCAGCCGCACTTCCGTATAGCGCATGGCGGCGGCGTTGTCACCATCGACCGACCCGAAGTTGCCCTGGCCGTCGACCAGCATGTGGCGCAGCGAGAAAGGCTG
>SEGN01000615.1 GCA_004211245.1 Variovorax sp. | reverse complement strand
GTCACGGAATCGCATTCCGACGCCACCTTGCTCGACACCCTCGACGTGGCCGCTGCCCCGGCCGACGTGCCGAAGGCACCCAACGGCTTTGTCCGTCTCGGCCTCGCGCCGGAACTGGTCGCCGCCGTGGCCGACCTTGGCTTCGAGCAGCCGACCACCGTGCAGGACAAGGTCATTCCGTTGGCCATGACCAGCAACGACGATGGCCCGGCGCGCTACATCGACCTGATGGTCTCGAGCCAGACCGGCAGCGGCAAGACCGCCGCCTTCCTGCTGCCCGTGCTGCACACCCTGCTGAAGCAGGAAGCCGACGCCGAGGCTGCCGCCAAGGCCGAGTTCCAGCGCCTGAGCGACGAAGCCGTCGCACGGGGCGAAGCGCCGCTCAAGAAGGCCAAGCGCAAGGACCCGACCAACACCCGCAATTTCAAGGCCGCCACACCCGGCGCGCTGATCCTGTGCCCGACGCGCGAGCTCGCGCAGCAGGTGGCTCATGACGCCATCGACCTGGTCCGCCATTGCCGCGGCCTGCGCGTGGCCAGCGTGGTGGGCGGCATGCCGTACCAGTTGCAGATCGCCAAGCTGCAGAACGCCAATCTCGTGGTTGCCACGCCGGGCCGTCTGCTCGACCTGCAGCGCTCGATGCAGATCAAGCTCGACAAGGTCCAGTTCCTGGTCGTCGACGAAGCCGACCGCATGCTCGACCTGGGCTTTTCGGACGACTTGGCCGAAGTGAACCAGCTCACCATCGAGCGCAAGCAGACGATGATGTTCAGCGCCACCTTCGCGCCGCGCATCCAGCAACTGGCTGGCCGCGTGATGCGCACGCCGCAGAAGGTGCAGATCGATTCGCCGCAGGAAAAGCACGCCAACATCAAGCAGGTTCTCTTCTGGGCCGACAACATGATGCACAAGCGCAAGATGCTCGACCATTGGCTGCGCGACACCACGATCAACCAGGCCATCGTGTTCGCCAGCACCCAGGTCGAATGCGACGGCCTCGCCAACGACCTGCAGCAAGAGGGCTTCAGTGCCGTCGCGCTGCACGGCGCCCTGAGCCAGGGCCTGCGCAATCGCCGCCTGATGGCGCTGCGCAATGGCGATGTGCAGATCCTCGTCGCGACCGATGTGGCCGCGCGCGGCATCGACGTGCCGACCGTCACGCACGTGTTCAACTTCGGCCTGCCGATGAAGGCGGAGGATTACACCCACCGCATCGGCCGCACCGGCCGCGCCGGCCGCGATGGCATTGCGGTGACCTTCGCCGAGTTCCGCGATCGCCGCAAGATCATGGACATCGAGCACTACAGCCATCAGAACTTCAAGGCCGAGACGATCCCGGGC
>SEGN01000614.1 GCA_004211245.1 Variovorax sp. | reverse complement strand
CGCCGGCGCCCAGCAGCGCGAGTGCGATCAAGGTCTTTCGGGTGGGCACGGGGGCAAGTTGCACAGGCATCTCCAGAATCGGAAGGCGTCGGGCCGCACGCCGGCCCGACAGATCGTCAAACCGCTCAGTTGATGTTCACGGAGTTGACGTTGGCGGTGCCTCCGATGGCCTTGATGTCCTCGGCGGTGTTGCCGGTGACCATGATTTCGCTGTTCTTCACCTTCGAGCCCGTGATGTTCACGCTGTTGACGTTGGCCATGCCGCTCATCTCGACGCCCGCCAGCTTGAGACCGACCGAGCCGCCGCCGGCGATCACGTTCTTGGCCGTGTTGTTGCTCACCGTGATCTTGCTGTTGGTCACTTCGGAACCGGTCGAGCCGTTGGCCTTGCCGACGCCCGGAATGCTGATGGCGCCACTCTGGGCGAATGCGCTGGCGGAGAAGAAGGCAATGGTGACGATGCCGGCTGCTGCGAATTTCTTCATGGAATGACTCCTGGGAACAAAGGATCGAAGTTGAAGGGTTGAAGCGCGGCCCGTTCAGGCCACCGGACGAAATCTAACGAGCGCGGATGACACGTTGCGTCACAGTTGTAAACCGGTGTTGAGGTCGCTTTTGCTTACGATTCAGCCGGCGAGCTCGCGCTTTCCGTGAACAACTTCACGTCATCAGTCAGCGAACGGTCAGGTTCATTTCGAATGGCCCATCGCAATCTGAACGCAAGGCGTGCGTGGCTACTCCCTTGCTCCTAGTTAGGGGAACCGACCCAACGGTGCCGCAAACCGCGGATGCGAGCGCAGCGGGATGCACAGGCAGGCGCAGCGCGGCTTGTCAACCCTTGCAAAAACAAAAACAGGGGATACGGCCGGCATGCAACATGGCCCAGGACGCCAACAGCGCCAAGGCGCGCGAACTGATCCAGACCCTCGGCGGCGAGAAGGGTCAGCTCGACTACAAGGTGCATCGCGTGGTCTATCGCCAGGGCGCGTTCGAAGCGCAGTACGACGTGAGCCTGCGCATGGGTCAGACCGGGGCCGACAGCCTGCAGAAGCTTTACGCCACGATGATCCCCAAGGAGGAAGCGGCAAAGCTGCCCGAGCAGACGCTCGGCGCCTACGAGAAGTGGCTCGGCGACAACGCGCAGTCGCTCGAGAAGAGCGACCCGCAGCAAGGCGCCGCACTGAAGGCCACCCTGCAGAACCTCGGGCAGTGCTTTCGCGAGGTCAAGCCGAACGACAGCGTGGCGTTGATGAGCGGACTGGCTGCATTGATCTCGCCGGCCCGCGACGGCTGGTATGCCGACAAGCTGCAGTCGCCGCAGGCGCAGTTGCGTTGCCTGCCGCTCTGAACCCGACGGCCTACAGCAGCCCGCGGCCGGCGAGGTTGCGCATCAGCGCGCCGATGCCGAAGGTCCAGCGCGCGGCCTGCTGCGAATGCACCACGCGGTTGACCAGCGCGCCGAGTTCGGGCGCGCTGACCGTGACCCGGTCGCCCACCACGTGCGTGAAGCCCTGTCCCGGTCCGTGCCGGTCCTGCGTGGGCGCGAACATGGTGCCGAGGAACAGCATCAGGCCATCGGGGTAATCGTGCTGCGGGCCGATGGCCTGGCCCACCAGGTCGAGCGGATCGCGGCTGATCTTCGCGAGCGAGCTCGAGCCTTCGAGCGCGAAGCCGTCCGGCCCCGTGACCTGCAGCCCGACCGTGATGCGGCGAACGTCGTCGATGCCGAAGTGTTCGTCGAACAGGCGGATGAAGGGGCCGATCGCGCACGACGCATTGTTGTCCTTGGCCTTGCCCAGCAGCAACGCGCTGCGGCCTTCGAAGTCGCGCAGGTTGACGTCGTTGCCCAACGCGGCGCCGCGGGTGTGACCCTGGCTGTTGACGGCCAGCACCACCTCGGGCTCGGGGTTGTTCCACACAGATCCTTCGTGGATGCCGACGTCGGCGCCGGTGCCCACGGCAGAGAGCGTCGGCGCCTTGGTGAAGATTTCGGCGTCGGGGCCGATTCGAGGGCTCGCGCAATGTCTCGTCGCTGTTGGCCAGCACGGCGTCGAGCGCGGCGATGCGTGGCGCGCTGCCGTCGCCGAGCGCCGCGCGGATGTGTGCCACCGGCGCATCGAGTTCCAGCAGCTGGCTCGCGGTCGGCGCGATGCGCGAGAGGTCGTGCAGCTGGCCCTGGTGCACGGCCACCAGCACCGGGCCCACGTCGGGTTGCCAGAGGCGGCCGACCAGCGTGGCGCGTTCGGCGTCGCGCGGCAACGCATCGCGGGAAGAGAGGGTGGCGGTGGGCATCTTGTGTTGTCTCCGGAAACGTCGCCCGATGGTACGGGAAGCGTTCAGCGTGCGGCACCGTGCGAGGTGCTTGCGCGAATGCGCGCCACTTCCTGCGGCAGATCGCGCCAGGCCGGCTCGCCCGGTGCGAAACGCGCACGCATGTAGCCGGCGAGTTCGGCGATCTGCGCGTCGTCCAGCGCGTCGCGGAAGGCGGGCATGAAGCCGACTGCTGCGCCTTTTCGGCCGCCTGCGCTTCGGTCGACACCGGCTGGAACCCGGCGAGGTAGGTCGCCATGGCGCGGATGTCCGCATCGGGCACCTGTTGCAGCTCGCGCACCACCTCGGCCATCGGGCCGGCGGCGATGCCGTGCTGCGGCGCGTGGCCGTCGCGCAAGTAGCGGTAGAGCGACTCGGCGTTCCACGGCACTGCGGAGGTCGAGCGTGCGGTGAGCGCGGGCGCCTCCCATCCTTCGATCATCGCGCCCGAGAGCCAGGCGCTGCCGCCCTGTTCGGCACCGAGCGCATTGCGCGGCGTGTGGCAGGCGCCGCAGTGACCGAGGCCGTTGACCAGGTAAGCGCCGCGGTTCCATTCGGCGCTTTGCGTCGGGACCGGCTGGTACGGCGTCGGGTCGTGGAACATCGCGTTCCAGAAGCCCATGAGCGGACGCACGCTGAACGGAAACCTCAGTTGCGCGGGCGGCGTCTCGGCGCGCACGGCCGGCTGCACCATGAAGTACGCATAAAGCGCGTTCAGGTCGTCGTCGCTGGTCTTGGCGAACGCGGTGTACGGGAACGCGGGATAGAGCCTGTGGCCGTCGCGCGAGACACCTTCGCGCATCGCACGCTGGAACGCGCTGAACGACCATCGGCCGATGCCGGTCTCGGCATCGGGCGTGAGGTTGGTGGTGTAGAGCGTGCCGAAGGGCGTGTCCATCGCGCGGCCGCCGGCGTTCACGGCGCCGCCCGGTGCGGTGTGGCAGACGGCGCAGTCGCCGATGGCAGCGAGGATGCGGCCGCGTTCGACGGTGGCCTCGGTGTAGACCGGTGCGCTGAGTGCGACGGGTGCGATGGCCGGCCGCCAGCCGAGCAGGCCGGCAACCGCGCCGAGGCTGCCGAGCACGAACGCCGTGGCCCAGGCGGTCTTGCTCCTTC
>SEGN01000005.1 GCA_004211245.1 Variovorax sp. | reverse complement strand
GCGAACAGGCCGCCCGCGAGCGGCTGGTCGCTCAGGTCGCCTCCGGGCCGGATCGAGGTGACGTACAGCGTGTCGAGCTGCGCACCGCCGAAGGCGCACATGGCCGGCTTCTTCACCGGCACCGGCAGCGAGCGGTCGAGCCTGCCGTCGGGCGTGAAGCGGTGCACCAGACCGGCGTCGTTGCCGCAGATCCAGTAGCAACCGTCGGCGTCGACCGCGGCGCCGTCGGGCCGGCCCAGCAGCGGTTTCATGTCGACAAACACGCGCCGGTGATGCGGCGTGCCGCTGGCGGTGTCGTAGTCGAAGGCCCAGATGGTCTGCACGTCGGGATGCGAGTCCGACAGGTACATGGTGCGGCCGTCGGGGCTGAAGGCCAGGCCGTTCGGCACGATGAGGCGGTCGAACTGCAGCCGCAGCGCGACCTCTGCGTTGACGTCGCTCTGGTAGCGGTACATGCGGCCGACATCGCGCGCCGCGGCCATGTCCATCAGCATGGTGCCGGCCCAGAAGCGGCCCTGTCGATCGCAGCGTCCGTCGTTGAAGCGCATGCCGCGTGCGGCATGGGTCGCATGGGCCAACGCACTGGCGGCCAGCGTACCGTCGTCGCGCGTGGCGAGCACGAACACGCCGGTTTCCATGCCCGCAATCCACTCGCCCGGGTGTCCCGAGCGTGGTGCGATGCACGCGAGCATCTCTTCGCCCGTCCAGTGCGTGTGCTGGCCGTCGGCGGGGTGCCAGCGGTGCAACCGCTTCGCCGGAATGTCGACCCAGTAGAGCGCCTGCTCATCTGCGCGCCAGACGGGGCTTTCGCCGGTGGCGTTGCGCGCGTCGACGACGAGTTCGGCCTGCATGCGTCGTCGCTCAGTCGCCGAACGGGCCCTGGGCCGTGAAGGCGCCGCCCTGGTAGATCGCGTTGGGGTCGTTCGGTGCCACGGCCGGCTGGGCCTCGACCTTGTCGCGGAACACTTCGGACGTGTCCTCGGGCGCGAAGCCGAGGTGCGCAGCCTGGCGGTTGTCCCACCACACAGCCTTGTTGGCCGATGCGCCGTACACGATGGTGTGCCGCACGTCGGGCGTGAAGAGTGCCTTTTCGACCAGCTGGGTCAGGTCCCGGTAGCTGAGCCAGGTGTGCATCATCCGGCGGTTGGCCGGCTCGGGAAACGAAGAGCCGATGCGGATGCTCACCGTTTCGATGCCGTAGCGGTCGAAATAGAACTGGGCCATGTCTTCGCCGAAGGACTTCGACAGGCCGTAGTAGCCGTCCGGCCGCCGAGGGCAACTCGCGTCCAGCGTCTCGGTCTGCTTGTAGAAGCCGATCACGTGGTTGGAGCTCGCAAAGACGATGCGCCGCACGCCGTGCCGGCGCGCCGCCTCGTACACGTGGAACACACCCTTGATGTTGGCCTCCAGCACTTCTTCGAACGGTCTCTCGACGGAAACCCCCCCGAGGTGAACGATGGCATCGCAGCCGGCAACCAGCGCGTCGACCGCCTGCTTGTCGGCGAGGTCGCAGGACGTCACTTCCTCCTGCGCGCCGATTGCCGGTGCCATGGCCGAGATGTCCGACAGACGCAGGATCTCGGCATACGGGCGCAGACGTTCCCGCAGCACCTTGCCAAGCCCGCCACCGGCGCCGGTCAGCAAGATGCGGTGCATGCGGGCGCCGGAGAAGGCGGAGCTGTCTTCACTCATCGGTGTTGTCTCGTAAGTTATCTGTTGTCGTACAACTGGCAGCGGGATTATCATCAGCGCATGGCCAGCCTGTCAACAGCAGAACTCTCTAGCGCGGACGCGCCGGAGCCCGCCGTGGCCGGCTATGCCGCCAGGCCCCGGCAGCGCGGCCGTGGCCTGGCGCACAGCCTGGTCGATGATTTCGGCGCGCGCATCCGCGACGGTGCGCTTCGCCCCGGCGACAAGCTGCCGACCGAGTCGGAAATCATGCAGGCTTTCGGCGTCAGCCGCACCGTGGTGCGCGAGGCGCTGTCCAAGCTGCAGGCGGGCGGGCTGGTCGAAACGCACCATGGCGTCGGCACCTTCGTGCTGCAGCCGCGCTCGAGCGGGGTGGGTGGGGTGTTCCGGCTCGATCCTGGCGAGATCGCCACTTCGGTCGATGTGCTGGCCGTGCTGGAGCTGCGCATCAGCCTCGAGACCGAGTCTGCCGGCCTGGCGGCCACCCGGCGCACCGAGGCACAGCTGCTGGCGATGCGCACGGCGCTCGACGACTTCGAGCGCAACGTGGCCGTGGCGGGCGACACCGTGGCGCCCGATTTCCGCTTTCATCTCGAGATCGCGCAGGCCACGGGCAACCCGTACTTCGCCGACATCATGAGTCACCTCGGCACCACCATCATTCCGCGCACGCGCATCAGCGCCATTCGCAACCTCGACCGTGGCGGGGCCTACCTGAGCCGAGTCAACCGCGAGCACGAGGAGATCTATGCCGCGATCGCCCGGCGCGATGCCGAGTCGGCGCGCGCCGCCATGCGAATCCATCTGACGAACAGTCGCGAGCGCTTGCGCATGGCGCAGGAAGCCGCACAGCGCGCCGACGCCGCGCCAGCGCCCGCCGGCGCCTGAGTTTTCATCGACGCGCTGGACAACTCATTCTTTCAGTTGTACGATGACTGACCACTGAGGCCGACAATCGAGCGCGCCGAAGGTCATCGATCACACTGCAGGAGACATCCCATGACAGCAAATCTTCGTCGCGGCTTGCTGGCCGCGTCCCTGGTGGCCACGGCCGTCGCCGCATTTTCCGGCGCCGCATCGGCACAGCCGGCGGCCTGGCCTTCGAAGCCGCTCAGGATCGTGGTGCCGTACCCGCCGGGTGGCTCTTCGGACATCATTGCGCGCGCCATCAGCCAGCCGCTTTCGGAGGCGCTCAAGCAGCCGGTGATCGTGGAGAACCGTCCGGGCGCGAACGGCAACCTGGGTGCCGACATGGTCGCCAAGTCGGCACCCGATGGCTACACCATCCTGCTGTGCGACGTGGGCGCGCTGGCCATCAGCCCGTCGGTCTACACCAAGCTGTCGTTCGATCCGTCGAAGGATCTGCGCGGCGTCACCATGCTGGCTTATTCGCCGCACCTGCTGGTGGTGCATCCCTCGGTCAAGGCCAACAACCTCAAGGAACTGATCGCGCTGTCGAAAACGGGCGACCTGAACTTCGCGGTCACCGCCACCGGCAGCGCCCCCCATCTGGCAGGCGTGGCGCTGGAGCGTGCGAGCGGCGCCAAGTGGACGTACGTGCCGTACAAGGGCGGCGTGCAGGCGGTGCAGGACACCGTCGCCGGTCAGACCCAGGTGCTGATGAACGGCATGCTCGCCACGCTGCCGCAGGTGCAGGGCGGCAAGCTGAAGGTGCTGGGCGTTTCCAAGGCCACGCGCATGCCGCTGATCGGCGACGTCCCGACCATTGCCGAGCAGGGCGTGCCAGGCTTCGAATCGGGTACATGGCAGGGCGTCGTGATGGCCCGTGGCACGCCCGACGCGATCGTGCAACGCCTGAACAAGGAGCTGATCAGCGTCATCCGCTCGGCCGACATCCGCTCGCGCCTGGCCGGGCAGGGCGCCGAGGTCGTGACCATGTCGCCGGCCGAGGAAGAAGCCTTCTTCAACAAGGAGCGTGCGCGCTGGGCTGCGGTCGTCAAGGCCGCGGACATCCGTCTCGATTGACCGGTCCCCATCGTCGATTTCCCGTTCCCCCTCTTCTCCACATCGCAATGAACCCCCAAGAACTCAAATCCATCATGGGCTCCGGCCTGCTGTCGTTTCCGCTGACCGACTTCGACGCCAACGGCGACTTCGACAAGAAAGGTTACGTAAAGCGCCTGGAATGGTTGGGACCGTACGGCGCAAGCGCGCTGTTCGCGGCCGGCGGCACCGGCGAATTCTTCTCGCTCACCGGCGCCGAATACCCCGGCATCATCCAGACGGCCGTGGACACCTGCCGGGGCGTGGTGCCCATCATTGCAGGCGCCGGCGGCCCCACGCGCTTCGCCATCGAGTGCGCGCAGGCGGCCGAGAAGGCCGGTGCGCACGGCATCCTGCTGCTGCCGCATTACCTGACCGAAGCCGGCCAGGAAGGCCTCGCCGCGCACGTCGACGCGGTCTGCAAGAGCGTGGACTTCGGCGTGATCATCTACAACCGCGGCTCGACGCGTTTCAAGCCCGAAACACTGGCCGGGTTGGCCGAGCGAAACCCGAATCTGGTCGGATTCAAGGACGGCATCGGCGACATCGAGACGATGGTCTCGATCTACCAGCGCATGGGCGACCGCTTTGCGTACCTGGGCGGATTGCCGACGGCCGAGGTCTATGCCGCGGCCTACAAGGCGATGGGCACACCGGTATATTCGTCGGCCGTCTTCAACTTCATCCCGAAGACCGCGATGCAGTTCTACGAAGCCGTGCGCGACGACGACATGGCCACGCAGCACCGCCTGCTGAAGGGCTTCTTCATGCCCTACCTCGACCTGCGCAACCGCATGCAGGGCTACGCGGTGAGCATCGTGAAGGCAGGTGCGAAGATCGTGGGTCACGGGGCCGGCCCCGTGCGGCCACCGCTCACCGATCTCAAACCGGACGAGATGAAGGCGCTCGAGGCACTCATCGACACACTGGGCCCGCAGGGCCTCTGAAAGAGGAACACATGCAGCAACACGACAATCTCATCGGCGGCGAATGGACCAAGGGCATCGGCTACAGCCCGAACCTGAACCCCTCGAACCTGGGCGACAAGATCGCCGAATACGCGCAGGGGGATGCGACCCATGTCGAAGCCGCCGTGGCTGCCGCCACCGCCGCATTCCCCGCCTGGGCCACCGGCAGCATCCAGGCCCGCTCGGACGCCCTCGACAAGATCGGCACCGAAATCCTCGCCCGGCGCGAGGAACTCGGCACGCTGCTCTCCCGTGAAGAAGGCAAGACCCGCGCCGAAGGCATCGGCGAAGCCACGCGCGCCGGCCAGATCTTCAAGTTCTTCGCCGGCGAATGCCTGCGCCTGTCCGGCGAGCTGCTGCCGTCGGTGCGCCCGAACATCGGCGTGGAGATCACCCGCGAGCCCGTCGGCGTGGTCGGCCTCATCACGCCATGGAACTTCCCCATCGCCATTCCTGCCTGGAAGATCGCGCCGGCCCTGGCCTTCGGCAACTGCGTGGTGCTCAAACCGGCCGACCTGGTGCCGGGCTGCGCCTGGGCGCTGGCCGACATCATCAGCCGCTCGGGCATCCCGGCGGGCGTGTTCAATCTCGTCATGGGCCGCGGCAGCGTCATCGGCAATGCGCTGGTCCAACATCCGGGCGTCCATGCCATCAGCTTCACCGGCTCGGTCGGCGTCGGCCGCAACATCGCGGTCCAGTGCGTCACCAACCACAAGAAGGTGCAGCTCGAAATGGGCGGCAAGAATCCGCAGGTGGTGCTGGACGACGCCGACCTGGCGCAGGCGGTCGAGCTCAGCGTACAGAGCGCGTTCTATTCGACCGGCCAGCGCTGCACCGCGTCCAGCCGCCTGATCGTCACCGAGGGCATCTACCCCAAATTCATCGAGGCCATGAAGGAACGCATGGCGAAGATCAAGGTTGGCGATGCGCTGGCCCAGGGCACCGACATCGGCCCGGTCTCCAGCCAGAGCCAGCTCGACCAGGACCTGGAATACATCGCCATCGGCAAGGGCGAGGGCGCCACGCTGGCGGCTGGCGGCGAACGCCTCAAGCTCGACACCGAAGGCTTCTACATGAGCCCGGCGCTTTTCAGCGAATCGGTGGCGAGCATGCGGATCAACCGTGAAGAGATCTTCGGCCCGGTGGCGAGCGTCATCAAGGTCAAGAACTACGAGGAAGCGCTGGCCACGGCCAACGACACCGAGTTCGGCCTGTCGGCCGGCATCGCGACCACGAGCCTGAAGCATGCGACCCACTTCAAGCGCCACAGCCAGGCGGGCATGGTGATGGTGAACCTGCCGACGGCAGGTGTGGACTACCACGTGCCGTTCGGCGGGCGCAAGGGCTCCAGCTACGGCCCGCGCGAGCAGGGCAGGTATGCGCAGGAGTTCTTCACGACGGTGAAGACGGCCTACACGCTGGCCTGAGGCTGGCAGCGCGGGGCGACGCGCTTCAGGATTCGGCGGTGAAGCCGATTTCCCTGGTGAGTCGCATCCACTCCTTGGTGTCGGCCTCCAGCATCGTCGCGAGCACCGCGGGCGTAGAGGACGCGGCATCCACGCCGGACTGCTGCAGGCTGGCCACCACGGCCGGGTCGGCCAGCGCGGCCTGGGCCGCTGCCGCCGCGCGGCGCTGAATCTCGGGGCTCGCCTTTGCGGGCAGGTAGATCGCATACCACTCGCGCGCCGTCATCGGAAACCCCTGCTCGCGGTACGTGGTCACCTCCGGCGCGAAGCTGCTGCGCGTGTCGCCCGACTGCGCAATGAGCCGCAGCTTGCCGGCCTGCACCTGCGGCAGGAAGTTGCCGAGCGGCCCGGAGGCCGATGAGATCTGGCCGCCCAGCAGGTCGGTGATGGCCGCTGCGGTGCCGCGGTAGGTGATGGGGCGCAGGTCGGCTTTGGCCACCTTGTTGACCACTGTCATGATCAGGTGCGGCATCGACCCCAGGCCCGGCGCGCCATAGTTGGAGCGTTCCGGATGGGCCTTCGCCCAGGCCAGGAAATCCTTGACGTTCTTCACCTCCGCCGGCACGGCGGGGCCGACCGCCAGCGCATGGTTGGTGTGGCACACCAGGGACACCGGCAGCAAGTCGTCGGTGGGCCGGTAGGGCAGCTTGGCGAAGGTGAAGGGGTACATCGCGAGCGACGACGAGTGCGTCAGCAGCAGCACGCTGCCGTCGGCCACGCTGTCCTTGACCTGCGTGATCGCAATCTGCCCGGACGCGCCGGGCTTGTTCTCCACCAGCATGTTGGCCACGTAGGCCGTGCGCATCTTCTCGGCCATGCGCCGCGCGAGGATGTCGGTCAGCCCGCCGGGCAGGAAGCCGACGACGATCTTGGCGGTTTCCGGCAGCGCCGGGGTGCCCTGCGCGCGGGCGAAAAGGGAGGGGGCCGCAGCCGCGCTGCCGGCGGCCTGGATGAGTGTTCTGCGTGTCAGCATGTCGCGCTCCGCTTCATTGCACTTGAATGGACAGTTCGCCCAGGCCCGCCACCGAGCAGGTCATGGTGTCGCCGCGTGTCACCGCACCGACCCCTTCGGGCGTTCCGGAAAAGATCAGGTCGCCCGGCTGCAGTTCGAACAGCCGCGACAGCGACGCGATGATTTCGTCGACGCCCCAGATCAGCTGCGACAGATCGCCCGACTGGCGCGGCTGACCATTGACCGACAGCGTGATCGCACCTGCGGTGAGTTCGCCGGTCGCCTCGATCGGATGGATCGGGCCGGTGGGCGCGGACGCGTCGAATGCCTTGCCGGTTTCCCAGGGTTGCCCGGCCTGGGCGGCTGCACGCTGCAGGTCGCGCCGTGTCATGTCGAGACCGACCGCATAGCCGAAAATGTGATCGCGCGCCGCGGCCGGTTCGATGTCGCGTCCGCCCTTGCCTATTGCCACCACCAGTTCGATCTCGTGGTGGCAGTTCGTGGTCTCCGGCGGGTAGGGGAAGACGCCTTCGCCGCTGGCCGGCATCTCCATCACCGCGTCGGCAGGCTTGCAGAAGTAGATCGGGGAGGTGCGATCCGGGTCGTGGCCCATCTCGCGCACATGCGCCGCATAGTTGCGGCCGATGCAGTAGACGCGGCGCACCGGAAAGCGCCGCGGGCTGCCGCTCACGGGCAGGGAAACGACCGGGGCGGGAGGAAACGCATAGGCACTCATCGCGTTCACTCCACCGATATCTTGCGTTCGGCCACCAACTCGGCCCACTTGTCGCGCTCGCGCACGACCACCTTGCGCATCTCTTCGGGCGTGCTGGTGGTGATGGCCGCGCCGCGCTCGCGCATCGGCTTGCTCACCTCGTCCGATTGGATGGTCTTGACCAACTGCGCGGACAGCTTCGCCGCCACGTCCCTCGGCAGCCCCGCCGGCGCGATGAAGCCGAACCAGATGTTGTCCTCGAACCCGGGGATGGACCGGCCGATCGGCGGGATGTCGGGCGCCTGGGGCGACGGCTCGGTGCTGGTCACGCCGATGGCACGCAGCTTGCCGGACTGAATGAACGGCAATGCCACCGGCAGGTTCTCGAAAGCCATCTGAATGTTGCCGGCCATCAGGTCCTGCATCGCCGGCGCGCTGCCCTTGTACGGCACGTGCGTGATGTCGAGCCGGGCGATGCGCGAGAGCAACTCGCCGTTCAAGTGCGCGCTGGAGCCGGTGCCCATCGAGCCGTACGACACCTTGCCTCCGGCATTGCGCAGGTAAGCCAGCAGCTCCTGCATAGTGTGCACCGGCAACGAGGGGTGCACCACCAGCACGTTCGGCAGGGTGATGGCCAGGGTCAGCATCTCCAGGTCCTTGACCGTGTCGACCTTCATGGTCTTGTACAGCGCGGGGTTCACCGTCATCACGCTGGCCGGCACCATACCGATGGTGGCGCCGTCGGCCTTGGCGTGCGCGATCTGCTGCAGGCCGAGCACGCCATTGGCGCCGGGCTTGTTCTCCACGATCACGGGAATACCCATGTTCTGCGCCAGCACCTTGCCGGTGACGCGCGCGAGGTTGTCGGAGAGGCCGCCGGGCGGGTAGGGCACGACGATTGTGATCTGCTGCGGAACGGCGGCGCGGGCCTGGCCGGCCAGCGTCAGCGCAGCCAGCGCACCGATGGCGCTGCGGCGGGTGAGTTTCATGCGGGTGTCTCCTCGGGTTGTGTCAGGTCACTGCGGCGTCGACCGTTTCGCGGAACAGTTCGCGTTCGGAAATCTGCAGGCTGCGCTCCCATGGCCAGCGCTGCATTGGCGGCGGCGGCGTCTGATCCACCGGCTTGCCGCCGAGGTAGATCGCGGCGAGGCGGCGCTTGTCCTGCAGGATGCGGATGTCGGCGAGCGGGTCGCCGTCGACCACCAGCAGGTCGGCAAACTTGCCGGTCTGCAGCGTGCCGGTGTTGGCGGCATCGACGGTGATCGACGCGTTCTTCGTGCCGCAGGTGATGGCCTGCAGCGGACTCATACCGAGCAGCGTGCAGAACAGCTCCAGCTCGCGTGCGTGCCATTCGCCGTAGGGTGTGACGGCGAAGCCCGAGTCGGTCCCGCACATCATCGACACGCCGTTCTTCCAGGCGTACGTCAGGTTGACGACGGCCTTGTCGAGGTCGCGCTTGAAGCGGTCGATGCGCGACTGCGAGCAACCGGCGATGTGGCCCCAGTCCGAGATGTTGGCCGTGAAGGTCAGTGCGGGGCAGCAGGGAATGCCGCTCGCGGCGAGCCGGTCGGCCTGCATCCGGTCCATGAAGTCGGCATGCATGATCCAGTCGATGCCGGCGTCGACGCAGTCCATCACCGACTGGCCGCTGCGCGCGTGGGCGGTCACCCGGCGCCCGAGCCGGTGCGCCTCGTCCACGATCACGCGCATCTCGTCCGCGCCGAAGGCCGGCACGCTGCCGCCGCCGGGCGTGAGCACGGACGATTCGCCGCTTGCAGCGATCTTGATGAAGTCGACGCCGTTCTTCACCTGGTCGCGCACTTCGTTGCGCATTTGTGCCGCGCCCTCGGTGAGCACGCCGACACCCGAGCGGGGCGTGCCGATCCACGAGGGGAAGTAGTCGGTCAGCGCCGCATGCGTGCTCATGTAGCGCGCCGCCGCAGAGATGCGCGGGCCGGGAAACAGGCCGGCCTTGATCGCATCGCGCACGGCCACTGCCACGAACCAGCTGCCACCGGGGTCGCTGAACGAGGTGACGCCGGCTTGCAGCACGTGGCGCGAGTGGTAGACGCCGCGGATGGCGCGGTACTCGGCCGAGCCGAACAGGTCCTGCTCCTCGATGCCGCGCGCCACGCCGTAACTGATGTGGCAGTGGGCATCGATCAGCCCTGGCATCACCGTCTTGCCGCTCGCGTCCTGGGCCACGACAGCACCGTGCGGCAGGGGCTTTCGCGGGCCATCGCCCGCGGCGATCTCGCCGATGCGGTCGCCATCGATTTCGAGCCAGTGCAGCGGCCGAGGCTCGGCGCCGGTGCCGTCGATCAGCACGCCGCCTGTGATGTAGCGCTTCATGGCGTTCACTTCCAGGTGACACCGGCCGCCCGGTAGTCGCCCGCCTTCCCGGCGACGAAGTCGGCCAGCACGCGGTTGAAGTGGTCGGCCTTCTCGTAGTAGACGGTGTGGGCGGCGCCATCGAGGATGGCCAGCCGGCTCTGCGGCAGTTTCAGCCGTACCGTCTCGCCAACCGATGGCGACACTGTCTTGTCTTCGGCACCCCACACCAGCAGCACCGGAAAGGCCGCGCCGGCCAGTTGGTCCCCGACCACTTCCTTGTCGAGGTCGGCTGCGATGTAGTTGCCGAGCGCCGCGAAGGAGTCCTTGGCGCCGGCCGAGTTGTTGATGCGCCACTCCTCTTCGAGCATGTCCGGCGTGACCTCGGTCGGGTCGAAGATCACCCGCGCCATCTTGCCGGCCACGCCTTCGCGTGTCTGGTTGTTGGCGCCGGCCTGGATGCGTCCGCGCGCTTCGTCACCGATCGGAACCAGGCCCATGCTGCCGCAAAGCGCGATGGCGCGAATGCGCTCCGGATGCTCGCAGGCATAGGACGCCACCACGTGCCCGCCGAGCGAGGTGCCGACGATCACGGCCTTGTCGGCGCCGATCGCGTCCATGAAATCGGCCAGCATCTGGCGATAGGCTGGAACCGAGCAGGCCACGTCGGGACCCTTGCTCGCGAAACCATGCCCGGGAAGGTCGAAGGCGTAGACGCGGAAGCCGGCGGCCGCCATCGCATCGATGTTGCGCGCCCAGCGGTCAGCGCGGCCGCCGGTGCCGTGCACGAACACCAGGATGTCCGGGTGGGCGCTGCCCGCTTCGAGCACGCGGGTGATGACGCCACCGACGGCCATGGGGTAGGAAATCATCGACGACCTTTCATTCAATTCATATAGTGAATAAGCTATTCACAAAGTATCGAACGGGCCTGAATCGGCCGCACTAGGGCGTCTACCGAAGTCGAATGAATAGCCCCCGCGTGGCGGGCTTCAGGTGGCGAGCCGCTCCATCACGGGTCGCAGCAGTTGTGCGGCCTTGTTTAAAGCTTCGCCGGCTTGCTTGCGCGAGGCTGCCGTCGCGAATACAGAGGAGGCCGAGGTGCAGTTCAATGCATAGGTGGCTTGCAGTGTCGGTGTGCCCAGCGGAACCGACACCGTGCTGAGCCCGGGGAAGAAGACGTCGATGTTGGTCACGTAGCCTTGCTTCGCGTACTCCGCAATGGCGGCCAGCGCCGGTTTTTCGTACTTGCGGTAGAGCGCAGGGTCGGCCTTGCGGCAATCTTGCAGCATCTGTTTCTGCGCGGCCGGCGCCAGGCCGGCCAGGTAGGCCCAGCCGGTGCCGCTGTTGATGATCGGCACTTCGGAGCCCACTCGCAAGTTCACGTTCAGGAACGATTGCGGCGCTTCGCAGCGCTGCAGGTAGAGCATCGACGTGTGCTCGTTGGTAGAGAGGCTCGCCGCACCCTGGAACCGGGTGGCGATGTCCTGCAGCACCGGTCGCGCCAGCTCCGAGAGCTCGAGCGTGTCGAGCGCCGAATAGCCGAGCGTGAGGATCGACAGGCCGGGCCGGAACCGAGCGCCGTCCGGGTCGGCGATCAGGTAGCCCCCATGTTCGAGCGTCTTGCAAAGCCGCCATACGGTGGGCTGCGGCAGGCCGGTCATGCGCGCGATCTCGCTGCTGCCCAGCCGCTCGCGCCCGTGGTCGAAACAGCGCAGCACCGCAAGGCCGCGCAGCAGCCCAGTGACGAGCGGTTGACCGGAAAGTTTCTCTGCCATGCAAGCCTCCTGAAGCAATGACGCATAATATCCGAAAAATGAATTAGCTATTCACTATATGAATTATAAAATCTGCTTTCGATTGGGGCAATCGACATGAGGGCCATCGTGGTGGCCGAGGGTGATCCGCAACTTGCCGAGCTGCCCGTGCCCTTGCCAACGCCCGACCAGATTCTTGTGAAGGTTCGGGCCGCAGCACTCAACCGCGCCGACCTGCACGTCGCTGCCGGCCACAAGCATGGCGCAAGCGGCGGCCCCGGCGTAGTGATCGGCATCGAATGGGCCGGCGAGATCGCGCAGATCGGCGCGGCAGTGCCGGCCGGCTTCAGGCTCGGCGATGCCGTGATGTGCTCGGGTGCGGGCGGCTACGCCGAGTACGCGGTGGCCGACTGGGGCCGGGTGCATGCGATGCCTCCAGGCATGGACTTCCGGCAGGCGGCGGCGTTGCCGGTCGCCCTGCAGACCTCGCACGAGGCGCTGGCCAACAGCGGCGGCCTCCGGCGCGGCGAGTCGGTGCTGGTGCAGGGGGCCAGCAGTGGTGTCGGCCTGATGACGATGCAGGTGGCCAAGGTGCTCGGCGCCGCCCTCGTGATCGGCACCTCGACCACGGCTTCGCGCAGGAGCGAACTGGGCGGCTTTGGCGCGGACATCGCGATCGACCCGTCGGCAACCGACTGGCCTGCGCAGGTGCAAGAGGCGACCGCGGGCGCCGGCTGTGACCTCGTCATCGACTTCGTCGCCGGTCCGACGATGAACGCCAACATGCAGGCTGCGCGCGTGCGTGGACGCATCGTCAACGTCGGCCGCATGGGCGGCTTTCGTGGCGAGTTCGACTTCGACCTGCACTCGCTGCGGCGCATCCAGTACATCGGTGTGACTTTCCGCACGCGCAGCAAGGAAGAGGTGCGCGCCATCGCCAGCGAGATGAAGCGCGACCTCTGGGACGCGCTGGCGGCCGGCGCGTTGCGCATGCCGGTGAGTCGCAGTTTCGCGCTGGCCGACGCCGCGGCGGCGCTCGACTGCACCCGCGGCAATGCCCACTTCGGCAAGGTCGTCCTCGACATCTGAATGCCTACCCTTCTGGAGACACCATGACCAAGATCCATGCTTCCCCGGCCCTGTCACGCTTCCGCGTGCTTGACCTGTCGCGCGTGCGCGCCGGCCCGACCTGCGCGCGCATGCTGGCCGACTTCGGCGCCGACGTGATCCGCATCGAGCCGCCGCCCGGCGTCGATCCGAACGACGCGATGTTCGCGGCCAAACGGCACGGCGGCGATTTCCAGAACCTGAACCGCAACAAGCGCGGCCTCGCGCTCAACCTGAAGAAGAAGGAGGGCATCGAGGTGCTGCACCGGCTGGTGAAGGACGCCGACGTGGTGCTGGAGAACTGGCGGCCCGACGTGAAGAAGCGGCTGGGCCTGGACTACGACACCCTGGCCGCGATCAACCCGCGCATCATTCTCGCGAGCATCTCCGGCTACGGTCAGGACGGTCCCTATGCCTGGCGACCGGGATTCGACCAGGTGATCCAGGGCATGGGCGGGCTGATGTCGGTCACCGGCTTCAAGGAGACCGGGCCGGTGCGTGCCGGCATCGCGGTGTCGGACTCAAGCACCGGGCTCTATGCCGCGCTGGGCATCCTTACCGCACTGCTGGAGCGCGAGGTGTCGGGGCGTGGCCAGTGGGTGCATGCATCGCTGCTGCATGCGCAGATCGCGATGATGGACTTCCAGGCCGCGCGCTATCTGGTCGAGGGCGACGTGCCGACGCAGGAAGGCAACGACCATCCGACCTCGGCACCGATGGGCATGTTCCATGCGTCGGACGGTGCGCTGAACATCGGCGTGTCGGGGGAAGGACAGTGGCGGGATTTCTGCAAGGCGATCGAGCGGCCGGACTGGCTGGAGCGTGCAGAGTTCAGGCTCAACGCGGACCGCGTGCGCAACCGGCAGGAGATCAATCGCACCGTGCAGGCGCTGTTTCTGCAGCAGCCGGTGGCGCACTGGGTCGCGCTGCTGAACCGGGCCGGTATTCCTGCCGGTCCCGTTTACACCGTGCCACAGATGTTCGAGGATGAGCAGGTCAGGCACCTGGGTGTGGTTACATCGGTGAACGACCCGGGCGGCCAGCCGGTGCACATGATTTCGCAGCCGGTGGTGCTCGCGCGCACGCCGGCCCGCGTCGTGGCCAAAGCGCCCGATGTGGGCCAGCACAGCGACGAGGTGCTGCGCGAGGCGGGCTACGACGAAGCGGACATCGCGCAGTTGCATGCGCTGGAGGTGGTGTGATGTCCGCAGGACAGGTCATTCTGGTCCGGCGCGGCCCGATCGCCGAACTCCGCATCGACAATCCGAAGAAGTTCAATGCCATGTCGCTCGCGATGTGGCGCGACGTCGCCATGCACGCGGCGGCGCTGAGCGGCGACGCGGACGTGCGCGTGCTGCTGCTGCGCGGCGAGGGCGAAAAGGCCTTCATCTCCGGCGCCGACATTGCGGAGTTCGACACCACGCGGTCGGCCGAAACCGGCAGCGATGCGTACGACGGCGCGGTCGATGCGGCGCAGAACGCGCTCATGGCCTGCCCGTTTCCGGTCGTGGCCAGCATCCACGGCATCTGCATGGGCGGAGGCCTGGGGCTGGCGATGGCCTGCGATCTGCGCTACGGCGCACTCGAGGCGCGCTTCCGCATGCCGGCCGCGCGGCTGGGTCTGGGCTACAGCCATGCTGGCATTCAGCGCATGGTCGGCGTGCTGGGCGCAGCGACGGCGGCCGACCTGTTCTTCACGGCGCGCACCTTCGATGGCGCCGAAGCGCGCCGCCTGCGGCTGGTGCATGACGCGTTCCAGGCCAGCGAACTGAACCGACACGTCGAGGAAACGCTGGCAACCATCGCGGCCAATGCACCACTGACCGTGCGGCTGGCCAAGCAGGCCATTCACCTGGCGCTCGGCGAGGTGTCGACCGAGGCGATAGCGCAGATCGAGGCCGGGCGCCGGGCCTGCATCCGGAGTGCCGACTACGCGGAAGGCCGGCGAGCTTTTGCCGAAAAGCGCCCCGCCGTCTTCCTCGGCAAGTGACGACGATGAGCGAACACGCATTTCCGCTGGCGCTTCTGAACCTCCTCGGTTTCGTGCGGATGCTCGAACCCGAGGGCGACCGCGTTCGTCTGACCTTCGAAGGCCGTGAGGAGCACACGCACTCGAACGGCGCCATCGTTCAGGGCGGCATCCTGACCGCCTGGCTCGACCACGCAATGGCGCGCGCCGTGATCGCGCGCGATCCGGCCTCTTCGGTGGCCAGCCTGGAGATCAAGACAACTTTCATGTCGGCCGTCGGCCCCGGTGTGCACATCGTGTCGGCCCGCGCCGCCAAGTGGGGGCGCCAAGTGGTGTTCCTCGAAGCGGAGATCCGGGACGATTCCGGGCGGGTGCGGGTCAGCGCCTCGTCATGTGGTCTTCGGGTGCCAGCCGGCTGACCCGGCGTCAGCGCCGGCGCCGGATCCCGTACTCGATCGCCTCGAACAGCGCTTCGCTGAGCAACGCCAGCGCCGCCGCCGGCAGCGCACCGGCGATCAGCAGGCCGCTGTCGTTGAGCGCGAGGCCGGTGACGATGCGTTCGCCGAAGCCGCCGGCGCCGATGAAAGCGGCGATGGTCGCGGTGCCGATGGCGATGGTCGTCGCGGTACGCACGCCGGCGATCAAGGTCGGCAGCGCCAGGGGCAGCAACACCAGCTGCAGGCTCTGCGCCGTGGTCATGCCGAGTGCGGTGCCGGCCTGGCGCAGGCCCGTTGGCACCTCGACCAGGCCGGTGACCGTGTTGCGCATGATGGGCAGCAGCGAGTACAGCGTGAGGGCGATCAGCGCCGGCAGCGTGCCGATCGCGCCGATCCACGAGATGAGCAGGGCCAGCAGTGCGAGCGACGGCACGGTCTGCAGCAGGCCCGTGATGCCGAGCACCACCGCGCGCAGCCGCACGTGCGGGAACACCAGGATCGCGAGCGGCACCGCAATCAGGATCGCGCAGCCGACCGACACGGCCACGAGCAGCAGATGCTGGCGCGCGAGCCGGCCCAGATCCGCCCCGAACAGCTTGGCGACCCAGCCGCGCTGTGCGGTGTCGCCTGCCCTGGCGCCGCCGGCCAGGAAATCCCTGGCGATGGCATCGAAGGGCACGCTCTGCAATTCGGCGCGCGCGTTCATCGCGATCATGGCGCGTTCATCGATGCGGCCTTCGAGCTTCTGCAGTGCGGCCCAGGCGCGCGGCAGCCGCTGTGGCAGGTCGAGGCGGTAGAGCAGCACGGCGTCGTAGCGCGGAAAGTACGCGCGGTCGTCCTGCAACACGCGCAGGCCGAGGTGGTCGATCTTGGCATCGGTGGTGTAGATGTCGATCACGTCGATCTGCTTCGCAGTGATCGCGTCATAGGCCAGCCCGTGGTCGAGCCCGGTCGGCTGCTGCGCAAACCCGTAGCGCGCCGCCAGGCCTTTCCAGCCATCGGCGCGCCCGATGAATTCGTTCGACAGGCCGAGCTTCAGTTCGGCGTGCTTCGCCAGGTCGCTCAGTGTCCGCACGCCGAGGCGGTCGGCATCGGCCGCGCGCATTGCCAGCGCGTAGCCGTCGTTGAAGCCAAGCGGGACGGCCACGCCGAGGCCCTTCGGTGCGAGAGCGGCGTTCATCGCTTCGCGCGTCATGCCGCCGGACTGCTGCAGGATCTCGAGTGCGATGGTGCCGGTGTACTCGGCGTAGAGGTCGATGCCGCCCGAGCGCAATGCCTCGTAGACGATGGCGGTGTTGCCGAGCCCCTGTCGCACGGCCGGCGCCGCATTCAGGTGGGGTGCCGCGGTTTGCGCGATGACCTCGGCCAAAATGTACGACTCGGTGAAACGCTTGGAGCCGACGCGCAGCGTCTCGTTGCCTTGCTGCGCCTGCGCGGCGGACGCGCACAGCAGCAGCACCATGAGGACCAGGCGCCGGGCCGTTCTGTGGATCGTGAAGCGCATCGCGCGCAGTTTAGGCCGCTTTCCTACAGGGGCGAGGGTCTCGCGCAAGGCAACATCGGTGCACCGATCACGAGAGCACCGCGCGCAATGGCCACATCCAGGGCAAGAGACAAGACCCCATCCACCGAAGCCGTCCATGGCAGCCTGACACTGCCGTCGGTGGTGGTGCAGAGCTACAGCCTGGAACTGCGCGACCAGGACGGCTTCGTCGGCGACAACGCGAGCCAGACGGCGTTTCGCGAACTGCTCGACCGCTGGCGCCGCAAGCGCTCGCGGCGAGGCGACGATCCGCTGGGCGACAAGGCTTCGGCCGAGTTGAGCAAGGAGGAAATCGACCGCAAGCTGCATGCGAAGGGCGACGATCCTGCGGCCGACATCGTGCACGGTGCGGTGGAGGAGTTCTCGGTCGAGCTGGCGCACGTGATCCGGCGTCATCTGCGGCAGAAGTCATGGAAGGGCGTGCGCCGCATCGTCATCGGCGGTGGCTTCCCGGCAAGCGATGTGGGCGAACGGGTCATCCTGCAGACCGGCACCATGCTGCACAACGAGGGCGTGAAGGTCGAGCTGGCGCGCCTGTGCCACGAGCCCGACGACGGTGGCCTGCTCGGCTGGCTGCACCTGGCGCCGCCGGCCATGCTCACCGGGTACGACGCATTCCTCGCCGTCGACATCGGCGGGACCAACGTGCGCTGCGGCATCGTCAAGCCGCGGCTCGCCCGTGCGGCCGACCTTTCGAAGGCGAAGGTGATCAAGCGCGACAAGTGGCGCCACGCCGACGACGACCCCAAACAGAAGGATCTGCTCGCCGGCATCGTGGAGATGCTGGAGCGCAACATCCGGCGCGCGCAGCGCAAGGGGCTGCGGCTGGCGCCGTTCATCGGGATCGCATGCCCGGGCCTGATCCGCGAGGACGGTTCGATCGCACGCGGCGCCCAGAACCTGCCGGGCGACTGGGAGCGCGAAACATTCCATCTGCCATCCCATGTTCATGAAAAGATTCCTGTCATCGATGGACGGCCCACCAGCGTCATGCTCCACAACGACGCCGTCGTTCAGGGCCTGAGCGAGCTGCCGTTCATGCAGGACGTCAGGCGCTGGGCCGTGCTCACCATCGGTACCGGCCTCGGCAACGCGAGCTATCGAAATCGTTCCTGACGCGTAGGCGGCTGCCCACGCCCGCTTTCGCCGGCTGCCCTCGCCATAACCGGATTCCGCGCACTACACTGCCGGCCAAACAACGCTGTTCATCTGTGGCACTCATCACGTTTCTTGTCGAGGACAATCCCACCATTCGCGACAACCTGATCCCTGCCATGGAAGATCTGGTCAATGCAAGCATCGTGGGATTTGCCGAAACCGAATCGGAGGCGGCGCAGTGGCTCAAGGCCCACGCAAACGAATGGCACCTGGCGGTGGTCGACCTGTTCCTCAAAGAAGGCTCCGGCCTCGGCGTGCTGGCCAGCTGCAGGGAGCGCAACGCCTCGCAGCGCGTCGTCGTGCTGACCAACTACGCGACGGCCGACATCCGCGAGCGCTGCATGAAGTTGGGCGCCAATGCGGTGTTCGACAAGTCGAACGAACTCGACGCCTTCCTCGACTACTGCAACCAGGACAGGCCGTCCAGTTTCGCGACGCTATAGCTGGAACGCGACAGCCAGCAGAAGCCCCTCTGCAAGGTCGCGCACCAAGCCCGGACGCCGCGCCCGGTAGGGTTCTCCGGCGGAGGCCGTCGTCTCTATCCACTGTGCCAGCCAGTCGATCTGCGCGTGCCCGTAGAACACCACGCCGGCTTCGTGGTTCAGCAGCAGGCTGCGCAGATCGAGGTTGATCGAGCCGCACAGCGCCAGGTCGTCGTCCAGTACCACCGCCTTGGCGTGCGCCATGAAAGGCAGCATCCGGAAGGTGACGCCGGCGCGCGCGAGGTCCCGCATGGCGCGCGCGCGCACGAAGTCGGCCAGCGGGTGGTTCGACACCGCCGGGATCGCGATGGTCACCTGCACGCCACGCCGTGCTGCCAGCCGCAGGGCGTCGCGAAGGCCGTCACCGGGCACGAAGTAGGGCGTGATGGCCAGCAACCGGTGCTCTGCCCGGAAACAGGCATCGATCAGCAAGGCCTGCGCTGTGTCCTCGGTCTGGTCCGGGCCGCTCGGCATGAACTGCGCCAGGGCACCCTCCACGGGGGCTTCCGAATCCGCGATGCCGCGCGGCTTGCGGTGCCGCACCGAGGCCCAGTCATGGTCGAACTGGCGCGCGGCGGCCGCGGCAGCGCCACCCTGCAGATCGAACGAGAGGTCGCGCCATGGGACCGGGTGCGCTGCATTGCCCATGAAGTATTCGCCCGCCAGGTTGCGCCCGCCCGACCAGAGCCAGCGATCGTCCGCGATGGTGGCCTTGCGGTGGTTGCGCAGGTTGCGCGGGCCGTTGCCGCGCAGGCTGAAGATCGGGCGGAACACGGCCACCTCGCCGCCGGCCGCACGCAGCGCGTCGAAGTGGCCGCGCGGCAGCGAGATGGCGCCGAAGCCGTCGAGCAGCACCCGGACCGAAATGCCCTCGCGTGCGCGCTGCGTCAGTCGTGTCAACACCTCATGGCCGAATGCGTCGTTGCCGATGATGAAGGTGCAGACATCCAGACGTTGCGTGGCGCCGGCAATCACCTCCCACAGCGCGTCGCGCGCGGCTTCGCCATCGGGATGCATGCGAATCGCGCACGGGCCGGGCGGGGCCAGCCCGAAGCTTTCGATCAGGTCGGCGGCCCAGTGCCCGGCCGGTGCCGATCGCGGTGGCCGCGGCGAGCCGGCCGGGCGCAGCTTGCGCTGGCCGAACAGCAGGTAGGCCGGCAGCGTCAGATAGGGCAGCAGCAGCATGCCCATCACCCATGCGATGGCGGTGGTGGGCGCACGTTGCTCGCGGCGCACGCGCGTGGTCAGCACATAGACCAGCAGGCCGATCGACACGACCAGGAAGTGCTGCGAGGGCGAGGGCAGCCAGTCGAGCCAGTCGTCGATGCGGTTCACGGTGCGGCGCGGGCCATCGATGCGTCCCCTTCCCCGACAGGCACCATCACGAGATCCACCGCGATGCCTTCTTCAGGCGCCACGATCTGCGCCCTGGCGCCGAACATGCCGAGAAGGCCGGAGAAGAACTTCATGCTCCGAGCCTACTGCAGCGGGCGCTACTTCCAGACGTCTTGTGCGGTTTCGATGACCAGACGCAGCTTGGCACGCTGCGCCTCCACCGCGATGTTGTTGCCGTGCACCGTGCTCGAGAAGCCGCATTGCGGCGACAGCGCGAGCTGGTCGAGCGGAGCGTACTTCGCGGCCTCGTCGATGCGGCGCTTGAGTTCGTCCTTGTCTTCCATCTCGCCGAACTTGGTGGTCACGAGACCGAGCACGACGGTCTTGCCGGGCGCGAGATAGCGAAGCGGCTTGAAGTCGCCCGAGCGGGCGTCGTCGTACTCCATGAAGTACGCGTCAAGGTCCATCTCTTTCAGCAGCGCCTCGGCCACCGGCTCGTAGTTGCCGGCCGCGGCGTGCGTGCTCTTGAAGTTGCCGCGGCACAGGTGCATCGCGAGCAGCATGCCCGGCGGCTTCTGCGCGACGATCTTGTTGATGAAGGCCGCATAGCGGTGCGGCAGCTCGTTCGGGTCGTCGCCGCGCTGGCGAGCCGCCTCGCGCATCTTCTCGTCGCAGAGGTAGGCGAGGTTGGTGTCGTCCATCTGCACGTAGGTGCAGCCGGCCGCGGCGAGCGAGCGCAGTTCGTCGCCGTAGGCCTTCGCCACGTCGTCGTAGAACACCGGGTCGAGCTCGGGATAGGCCTGCTTGCTGATGCCGGCGCGGCCGCCGCGGAAGTGCAGCATGGTCGGCGAGGGGATCGTCACCTTGGGCACGTTGCCGGCCGCAACCTGGCTCTTCAGGTACTCGAAATCGGCCAGCTGGATGTTCTTGGCATGGGTGACCTTGTCGATCACACGCATCACCGGCGGCGCCAGTTCCTCGGTGCCGTCGGGCTTGCGGATCGTGACCGGGATGTCGGTCTTCACACCGCCGAGCTGCTCGAGGAAGTCGATGTGGAAGTACGTGCGGCGGAACTCTCCGTCGGTGATGCTCTTGAGGCCCACGTCCTGCTGGAAGTTCACGATTTCGGTGATCGCCTTGTCTTCGACCAGGCGCAGCTGTTCGGGCGTGATCTCGCCCCTGGCTTTTTGCTCGCGCGCATCGAGCAGGTACTTGGGGCGCAGGAAACTGCCGACATGGTCGAAGTGGGCAGGCAGATGGGCGTGCTGTGACATGAAGTCTCCGTGACGGTCTGAAAGGGGAGTGACGATCGTAGCGGCTTGCCGGGTCGGCGTCGCGGATACAGAGGCATGGGTGTTTACCCTCGAAAAGCGCTGATTCGCTGGATTTTTGGCGTTCGATGTATACAGTCCGGATACATGAATGCTTCCCACAGCTTCCCCTTGAACGCCTGGTACGCGGCCGCCTACGACGTCGAGCTCAAGCATGCGCTGCTGCCGCGCACCGTCTGCAACCAGAAACTCGTCCTTTACCGAAAGACCGATGGGCAGGTCGCCGCGCTCGAGGACGCGTGCTGGCACCGGCTCATGCCGCTGTCGTTGGGCCGGCTGGAGGGTGACGAGGTGGTCTGCGGCTACCACGGGCTGGTCTACAACGCCCAGGGCCGCTGCACCTTCATGCCGAGCCAGGAAACGCTGAACCCGTCGGCCTGCGTGCGCAGCTACCCGGTGGTCGAGAAGCACCGCTTCGTCTGGGTCTGGCCCGGCGACCCGGCCAAGGCCGACCCGGCGCTGGTGCCCGACATGCACTGGAACGACGATCCGGCCTGGGCCGGCGACGGCAAGATGATCCGGGTCGCCTGCGACTACCGGCTGGTGGTCGACAACCTGATGGATCTCACCCACGAGGCCTTCGTGCACGGCTCGTCGATCGGCAATCGCGAGGTGGCGGAAGCGCCCTTCGTCGCCACGCACGGGGACCGCTCCGCCACGGTCACGCGCTGGATGGAGAACATCGACGCACCGCCCTTCTGGGCCGCGCAGATTCGCCACGGCCGCGGCTACCAGGGCAAGGTCGACCGCTGGCAGATCATCCGGTTCGAGGGCCCGTGCACCGTCAACATCGATGTCGGCGTGGCCGAGGCCGGCAGCGGCGCGGTGCCCAGGGACGGCGATGACAAGGGCGACCGCAGCCGTGGCGTCAACGGCTACGTGCTCAACACCATCACGCCCGAGACCGACAAGACCTGCCTCTACTTCTGGGCTTTTGCGCGCAACTACTGCACCGGCGAGCAGCGGCTCA
The DNA here is from genome assembly GCA_004211245.1 of Variovorax sp. GTDB lineage: Bacteria > Pseudomonadota > Gammaproteobacteria > Burkholderiales > Burkholderiaceae_C > Variovorax. The sequence goes on along the minus strand of SEGN01000005.1, from coordinate 3,569 downwards.
CGCACGAGTTGCGCGAAGGCGTCGCGACGATCTTCCGGGAAGACGAGCACGTGCTCGAAGCGCAGCAGCGTGCCATCGACGATCGGCCCGACTACGCGTTCTACAACCTCAACATCGACGCGGGCGCCATGTGGGCGCGGCGCCTGATCGACCGCATGGTCGAGCGCGAGCAGCCACGCCGGCCGACCATTGCGATCCGTCCGGTCGACGCCGCGGAGGCGCCGCGATGAGCGCGTTGCCGCTCGTGGCGCCGAACGAGGCGGCCGAAGCCGGCGGCTCGCAGGCAGTGAAGGCGCAATTGCGCCTGCGCGAGATGGTACTGGCCGGAGAGCTGCCGGGCGGCGCGCGCATCGCCGAGGTCGCGATCTCGGAGCAACTCGGGGTCTCGCGGACCCCCGTTCGCTCGGCGCTGATGCGGCTGGAGCAGGAGGGCCTGCTCGAAAGCCTGCCCAATGGCGGCTATGCAGTGCGCACGTTCTCCGAGCGCGACGTGTCGGACGCCATCGAACTGCGCGGCACGCTCGAGGGGCTCTCGGCCCGGCTCGCGGCCGAACGCGGCGCGCCGCCGGTGGTGCTGCGCGAGGCCCGCGCCTGCCTGCAGCGCATCGACGAACTGTTGCGCGAGCCCGCGCTCGACGACGCGGCTTTCTCGCGCTACGTGACCTTCAACGGCCAGTTCCACGCGCTGCTGTCCGAGCTGTCGGGCAGCACGGTGATCGCGCAGCAGCTGGAGCGCATCAGCAACCTGCCGTTCGCGTCGCCGTCGGGCTTCGTGGTCGTGCAGGCCAATTCGCCGGCGGCGCGCGACATGCTGCTGATCGCACAGGACCAGCATCGCCAGGTGCTCGATGCCATCGAAAGCCGCGAAGGCTCGCGCGCCGAGGCGCTGATGCGCGAGCACAGCCGGCTGGCGCAACGCAACCTGCGTGAAGCGCTGCACGGCGCGCAGGGCCATCCGCTCCCCGGCGTCCAGCTCATACGCCGACGCAACTGACGACGAGCGCACACGATGAAGAGTTCCACGCACTGGCGCACTACGCGCGTCGAATCGCTGCGCGACATGACGCCCACGGTCCGCGAATTCACCCTGCGCCCCCAGGACGCGCACGACATCTCGGCCGACTGGTCGCCCGGCAGCCACATCGAGGTCGAACTGCTGCGCGAGGGACGACCGATCAGGCGCTCGTATTCGCTGGTGGGCCGGCCCGACGGCGAATGCTTCCGGATCGCGGTCAAGCGGCTCGAGGCGGGGCAGGGCGGCTCGCGCGCCATGTGGCAGCTGGCCGTGGGCGACCGTCTGCAGGTGAACGGGCCGCGCAACCATTTCGGGCTCGACTTGCACGCGCCCGCGTACCTGCTGGTGGCCGGCGGCATCGGCATCACGCCGATGCTGCACATGACACAGCATCTGCAGGCCAAGGCCGGCCACGCACCCCTGCGGCTGGTGTACGGCGCGCACGAGGCGGCCGAGATCGCCTACCGTCCGCTGCTGCGCGAACTGCTGGGCGATTCGTTCGCCGAATTCGTCGCATCGGAGGGCCGTCACATCGATATCGCGGCAGAGATCGAGGCGTTGCCGCCCGGTGGTCAGATGTACGTGTGCGGCCCGGTTCCGATGCTCGACGCGGTGCGCCGGCAATGGGCCGCGTCGGGCCGGCCGGTCGCCGAACTGCGTTACGAGACCTTCGGCACCAGCGGGCGTTTTGCGCCGCAGCCCTTCCGGGTCGAAGTGCCGCGCCAGCGCATCGATATCGTGGTGCCGGCCGACAGCAGCATGATGGATGCGCTGCATGCCGTGGGCGTGCAGACACTGCACGATTGCAAGCGCGGGGAGTGCGGTTTGTGCGCGGTCGACGTGCTGGCGCTCGACGGCGAGATCGACCACCGCGACGTGTTCCTGAGCGAGCACGAGAAGGCGGGCAACCGGCGCATCTGCACCTGCGTGTCGCGTGTGGTCGGTTCCATCGCGATCGACTCCGCGTACCGGCCGGACTGAATTACTTTGAACATCCGTTCGCATGGCGAACGTGTTGGGTGTTTACCATGAGCGCCGATATGCGGCGTTTCCAGACAATCGTTTCGATCGCGTATCGCGCTCTCTTCCAAGGAAAAAACATGCATCGTCGCAACTTCGGCAAAGCCGCCGGCCTCGTCGCGCTCGCGCTGGCCCTGCCGGCCGCCCACGCCCAGAGCAACACATTCAAGATCGGCCTCATCCTGCCGATGACGGGCCAGCAGGCCTCCACAGGTCGGCAGATCGAGGCCGCGGTGCGGCTCTACATGGCGCAGAACGGCGACACGGTGGCCGGCAAGAAGATCGAGGTGATCGTCAAGGACGACGTCGCCACCCCGGACGTCACCAAGCGGCTCGCGCAGGAGCTGATCGTCAACGACAAGGTGAACGTCATCGCCGGTTTCGGCGTCACCCCGGCCGCGCTGGCCGCCGCGCCGCTGGCGACCCAGTCCAAGACGCCGCAGGTCGTGATGGCCGCGGCCACTTCGAGCATCACCGAAGCCTCGCCGTACATCGTGCGCAGCAGCTTCACCCTGCCGCAGGTGTCGGTGGTGATGGGCGACTGGGCGCCGAAGAACGGCATCAAGAGCGTGGTCACGCTGGTGGCGGACTATGGCCCCGGCAACGACGCCGAAAAATTCTTCAGCGAGCGCTTCCAGCTCAACGGCGGCAAGGTCGTCGAAAAGCTGCGCGTGCCGCTGCGCAACCCCGATTTCGCGCCGTTCCTGCAGAAGGTGCGCGATGCCAAGCCCGATGCGCTGTTCGTCTTCGTGCCCTCGGGCGCGGGCGCGGCGGTGATGAAGCAGTTCCTCGAACGCGGCATGGACAAGGCCGGCATCAAGCTCATTGCGACCGGCGACGTGACCGACGACGACCAGCTCAACGACATGGGCGACGGCGCGCTCGGCGTGGTCACGTCGCATCACTACTCGGCTGCGCACCCGTCCGCGATGAACAAGAAATTCGTCGACGCGTTCCAGAAGGCCAACCCCAAGATGCGTCCCAACTTCATGGCTGTTGGCGGCTACGACGGCATGCGCGTGATCTACGAGGCGCTCAAGGCCACCAAGGGGCAGGGCGGTGGCGATGCATTGCTGGCCGCGATGAAGGGCCAGGTCTTCGAGAGCCCGCGCGGCCAGGTGCTGATCGACGCGCAGACGCGCGACATCGTCCAGGACGTGTACCTGCGCAAGGTCGAGAAGAAGGACGGCCAGCTCTACAACGTCGAGTTCGACGTGATCAAGGCGGTCAAGGATCCGGGCAAGGCGAAGTAAGCGCGCGTGCTGACGATTCTTTTTGACGGCATCGCCTACGGCATGCTGCTGTTCGTGCTGGCCGTCGGGCTGGCGGTGACGCTGGGCTTGATGAACTTCATCAACCTCGCGCACGGCGCGTTCGCGATGGCGGGCGGCTACTTGACCGTGTTCGCGATGCAGAAGTTCGGCGTGCCGTTCCTCTGGTGCCTGCCGCTCGCCTTCATCGTGGTCGGCGCGGCCGGCGCGCTGCTGGAGCGCACGCTGTACCGCCCGATGTACGCGAAGCCGCACCTCGACCA
>SEGN01000613.1 GCA_004211245.1 Variovorax sp. | reverse complement strand
GTCACCCAGACCGTGGGCGTGCAACCCGGCACCTGCGTCGCGCAGACCGGCAACGCCGGCAACAACTGGGTCACGATCTCCTGCCCCGCCGCTTCCACCACGGGACCGACGCCGGTCGCTTTGAACAGCTGCGTGAACGTGGCGCCTAGCGTGGGCAATGCGTGGACCGCCACGACCTGCACCACCACCGGCCCGACGATCCCGACGCCGGTGGCGAGCTGCACCTCGGGCGTCGACCCGACGACCCAGGTGGTCACGACCTGTTCCAACAACAACAGCGCCGTCGCGGCCGTCGTGCCGGGCTCCTGCACGCCGCAGGCCGCGACCTCGGGCAACGCCTGGATCCAGACCGTCTGCACGCCGACCACCAGCACGGTGGGTGTGCCGGCCGGCAGCTGTGTCCCCGTGACGCCGACGCTTGCGAACGGGTACACGTCGGTGACCTGCGCCGATGTCTCGACCGGCCCGACCTTCGTGGCCGCGGGCAGCTGCTCGGCCGGCACCGACACGGTGAACCACATCACCACGACCTGCAACACGGCGAACACCGGGCCGACCCCGGTCGGCGCCTGCACGCCGGGCACCGACGCCAACTTCCGCGTGACCAGCTGCAGCACGGCGACGACGGGCCCGACGCAGTTGCCGCTCGCCTCTGCATGCGTGAACGAGGCGGCGAGCGCCGGCAACAACTGGACGAGCACGACGTGCAATTCGCGCGACGTTTCTGCGGGTGTCCTGGCAGGCACGTGTACGCCGAGCGCGCCCGGCGTGCTGCCGGTGATCACCTGCAGCACCAGCAACACCGGCCCGACCGCGGTGGCGTCCTGCACCCCCAACCCGGGCACCAGTGCGCCGTTCGTGACCACCTCCTGCGCGGCACCCGAGACGACGGGGCCCGACCGCGTGACCAGTTGCATCGCGGCGACGGCCTCGTCTGCGAACGGCTTCCAGAGCACGACCTGCGAACCCATCACCGGCCTGAAGGTTCAGACCAAGACCCAGACGCTGACCACCACCTACACGGTGAGCGGCTCCACGGTGATTCCGGGCACCGCGGTGGACGGCACGCCGGTCGAGACCGGCTGGACGGACGACAACGGCGGCATGTGCTACATCGACCCGATTCGTCCGCCGTCGATCGACATTACGCCCGGCTGGAAGCAGTCGACCACCGACTTCCCCAGCGGCTGCACGGCGTGGCCCTGCCTCGGTCCGGTCACGGGCGGTGCGACCGGCGGCAGCAGCAACTCGCTCGCCGACGTGGCGCAGTACTACTACGTCACCGACCTTCGCCCGACGATCCCGGGTGCGAACCCCGACCTCGGCAAGAACGACGTGCCGAAGCT
>SEGN01000165.1 GCA_004211245.1 Variovorax sp. | reverse complement strand
AACATCGTGGCCGCCGGCATCGCGCGCCAGTGCCAGATCCAGGTGGCCTACGCGATCGGCGTGGCCGAGCCGATGAACATCACGGTCTACACCGAAGGCACCGGCCTGATCCCCGACGACAAGATCGCCGAACTGGTGCGTGCGCATTTCGACCTGCGCCCCAAGGGCATCATCCAGATGCTCGACCTGCTGCGCCCGATCTACCAGAAGACCGCGGCCTACGGCCACTTCGGACGCGAAGAGCCGGAGTTCACCTGGGAATCGACCAAGAACGCAGCCGCCCTGCGCGCTGCCGCCGGCCTGTAATCTTCAGAACCGGTACGACGCGCCGGCGCCCACCGTCCAGGTGCGCCCCGGCGCAGGTTCGAAGTAGCGCGCATTGCCCTCGTTGACGATGACCGAGCCGATGGTGCGGCGGTCGAACAGGTTGTCGATGCGCGCGAACGCGTTGACCTCCCAGCGCGACCAGCGTTTCACATAACCCGCGTACAACGCGGCGACCGCATAGCCCGGCGCACTGGCGCTGTTCGCATCGTTCGCCTGGATGCGCGACAGCGCTCGCAATTCGACGCCGGTGCGCCAGCCCTCTTGCGGCACGTACCCGAAGGAGGCGAAAAGCGACTGCTGCGCGATGCCCGGAATGCGCTCGCCCGTTTCGCGGTAGCGCGCATCGAGCCATGTGTAGGCCAGCTGCGTGCGCCAATGGCCGGCCGTCTCGTGCAGCCAGCTCAGTTCGAACCCGTCGCGCCGCGTGCGCCCCGCGTTCGTGAAGGTGGCGCGGCCACCGACGTTGGTGTCGGTCACGATCTCGTCGGCTGTCCGCGTGCGGAACAGCGCGGCGGTCAGAAGCCCGCCGCCGAGCCGCGCCTTGGCGCCGACCTCCGCACTGTTGTTGACCGAAGGCCGAAGCGCGAAATTGAGCCCCGGGAGGCCACCGGAACGGTAGGAGAGCTCGTTCAGCGTCGGCGTCTCGAAGCCTCGTCCGAGCGAGGTGTACACATTGAGATCCGGCGTCACCGCATAGCGCAGCGCCGCGACCGGCAACGTCTTGCTGTAGCGCACTGCACCGCTGTCGTCGCCGTTGCGACCAGCGACGTAGCGGTCTTGTGAGTCGAAGCGCACGCTGCTGCGTCGCACGCCGGCTTCGAGCGTCCAGCGCTCGGCGAAACGCCAGGTCGCCTGCGCATAGGGGTCGAGGTTCGAGACAGCATTGCGTTCGTCACGGCGCAGGCGACCCTGCACGCCCAACCGTTGCGGCGCAGCGGCGCTGCCGAGATAGTTCTCGTAACCGCGGCGCTGTTCGTTCAACGTGTCCCGGGCCAGGCCGGTGACCAGCTCGAAGGGACGCCCGGCCAGTTGCAGGCGGGCCGTCCATCGCACGTCGAAGCCGGCATAGTTGCGCTGCAGGTCGATCACCCCGCCGGCCTGCAGCGGACTGGCCTGCGCCGAGGGCGGAATGGACTGGAACTGCGTCGTCTCGCGCTCGCCGCCGTAGACCATGAGCCGCAGGTCGTGGTCGGCATTCAGGCGGCGCTCGTAGAGCAAACCGACCTGTGTCTGGTCGACCGTCTTGCGCGTGTCGTATTGCTGCGCAAGCGCAGCGCCACGCCGGTCGGCGCGCACCTGCGCGGCCGTCAGTCCGAGCGGATCCTGCGCGCGCAGCTGAACGCTGTTGAGGATCAGCGTCAACCGGTTGTCGTCGTCGAGCTGGATGCCGAGCTTGCCGTTGGCCAGGCGCCGGCGCGCGGCGCTGTGGTCGCGCCAGCCGTCGGTGTGGAAGTCGCTCGTGCTCAGCAGGTAGTCGATGGCGCCGCTCGCGCCGGAGACCTTCGCGCTCTGGCGCAGCGTGCCGTCGCTGCCGGCCGCAAAGGAGTAGTCGAGCTTCGGCGCGCCCTCCCCGGACTCGGTGAACACCTGCATTACGCCGCCCGACGAGTTGCCGTAGAGCGCCGAGAAAGGCCCGCGCAGAAGCTCGACCCGGTCGGCCGATCCGATGTCGATGTTGGACGTCTGCCCCTGCCCGTCGGGCAGCGTCGCCGGAATGCCATCCACGTAGATGCGCACGCCGCGCACGCCGAAAGTCGAGCGCGCACCGAAGCCGCGCACCGAGAGCTGCAAATCCTGCGCGTAGTTCTGCCGGTTCTGGATCTGCAGCCCGGGCACCGCCCCCAGACTTTCGGACAGGTTCACCTGAAGACGGCTGTCGCGCATCTCGGCGCCCTCCACCCGGTCGACCGGGCCGGCCACGTCGAACGGCCGCACCTCGCCGCGCGGCGTGCTCACGGTGATCTCGCGCAGCGTCGGCGCGTCGGCCGGCTCGGCGCTGGCGGCCGCCGCCCCCGCGCATGCGAGGCAAAGAGTGGAGAGATGAAGGAGTTCTTTCACCCGCTCGATTCTGCGGCCCCCGAGCCCCCGGCGGAAAGCCGCCAGTCCGGCTACCATCGCGCGCCCAAGCGTCACCGATGAGCCATCCCGTCCCTGCCCCGTCACTTCTGCCCTGGCTGCGCCGCGCATGGCTGCTGGCGCTCGTGAGTCTGCTGGCCGCCTGTGCCGGTCTGCCGCCCCCCACGCCCGTGCCGCCGGTCTACGCCTTGCCTGCCTCGGACCGCACCGAACTCGGCCGGGCCGCGATGCAGATCAACCAGCCTGCGCAGGACGGCCGCTCGAGCGTGCGGCCGCTGATCCAGGCCAACTATGCGCTAGACGCACGCCTCGAACTGATGCGGCGCGCACAGGATTCGCTCGACCTGCAGACCTACCAGCTCGGCCGCGACAAGACCGGGCTCCTCATCCTGCGCGAGTTGCGCGACGCCGCCCGGCGCGGCGTGCGCGTGCGGCTGCTGCTGGACGATTTCTACACGACAGGGCTCGACCCGTTGCTGCAGGGTCTGTCGACCGAGAAGAACGTGGAGGTGCGCCTGTTCAATCCCTTCGTGAACGGGCGCGCCCGCTCGACCAGTCGCTGGATCGACTTCTTCGCCAACTTCAGCCGGCTCAACCACCGGATGCACAACAAGCTGTTCATCGCCGACGGTGCGATGGCGATCGCCGGCGGCCGCAACCTGGCCGACGAATACTTCCTGCGCAGCGACACGGCCAACTTCATCGACTTCGAGCTGCTGATGGCCGGGCCGGTGGTGACCCAGAGCGCGGCCGTGTTCGACATGTACTGGAACAGCGAGGTGGTGTATCCGCTGCACCGGGTGACAGTGAGCAGCGACGGCCCCGACGCACTGGCTGCGGCCTTCGAGCAGGCCACCGGGCCGCGCTTCGCACCGGCGCCCGACCCGTTGTCGGACACCGACCTGCTCGGCGATCCGCCCTTGGGCGCCCAGCTCGCGGCCGGCAATGTCGAATGGATTCGCGCGCCGGCCAGCGCATCGGCCGACATTCCGGACAAGGCGCTCGGCGGCCGGCAGGACGCCGAAACGCTGGCGCAGCGGTCGCACGCGATGTTCACGCTGGCGAAGCAGCGTGTGCAGATCGTGTCGCCCTACTTCATTCCGGGCGACGACGGCATGGCGCGCATCCGTTCCGTACGCGAACGCAACGTGGAGGTCAGCGTGGTGACCAATTCGCTGGCCGACAGCGACGAGCCGCTCGTCAACATCAACTACAACCGGTATCGCGTGGATCTGCTGAAGCTCGGCGTCGAGCTGTACGAAATGAGCACGGAGCAGCTCAAGCGCAACCGGCAGATCCGCGACCTGCTGAAAAAGGCGCGCGGCCGCCTGCACGCCAAGCTCGCGCTGATCGATCGGGAATGGGTGCTGCTCGGTTCGATGAACCTCGATCCGCGCTCGGCCCGGCTGAACACCGAATTCGGCGTCACCGTGCGCAGCCACGACCTCACCCAGGCCCTGCTCTACGCCTATCTGCTGGACGATCTGGAAGGGGTCTACCGCGTGGTGCTCAAGCCCGACGGCAAGACCGTGCAGTGGGTCGGCACCGGCGATGTCACCAACGAGGTGCTGGACGACGAACCCGACTCCAGCATGCTCACCCGACTGCAGCTGCTGCTGTTCTCGTGGTTCGTGCCCACCGACCAGCTCTGATGCAATCCCTCACCCGCCTCCAACTCGCCCTCCTTGTCCCGCTCACCCTGGTGTGGGGGCTGAACTGGCCGGTCATGAAACTCGGCGTCACGGGCTACCCGCCCCTCACCTTTCGCGCCATCTCGATCTGGCTGGGCGTCCCAGTGCTGGGCCTCGCGCTGGTGGCGATGAAGGTGCCGTTCCGCGTGCCGCGCAGGAACTGGCCCGAGCTGTTGTGGCTGGGTGCCACCAACATGTTCGTATGGCACGCCTGCATCATTCTGGCGGTGAAGGCGCTGTCGAGCGGCCGCTCCGCCATCCTCGGCTACAGCATGCCGATCTTCTCGGCGGTGATCGGCGCACTGCTGTTCTCGACCGCACTCTCGCGGCGCGGCTGGCTCGGCGTGAGCGCCGCGGCCATCGGCGTGGGACTGCTCCTTTGGCACGAGCTCACCGACATGGCGGGCCGGCCCGGCTATGTCGCGCTGGCACTGTTCGCGGCCTGCACCTGGGCGCTCGGCACCCAGCTGCTGCGCCGCACCACCATCGAAGTGCCCACCCTCGCCATTTCATTCTGGATGACCACGCTCACCGCGGTGGTGATGAGCGTGCTGGCGCTGCTGTTCGAGCGCCCGCAATGGCGGGTGCCGGGCGCGGCGACCTGGGGCGCCATTGCGTACAACGCCGTGCTGATCTTCGGCTTTGCACACGCGGCCTGGTTTTATCTGGCACGGGGCCTGCCGCCCATCGCCTCGTCGCTCAGCGTGATGCTGATCCCGGTCCTCGGTGTCTTCAGCGGTGCGCTGTGGCTCGGCGAGAAGGTGCACTGGCAGGATGGGGCCGCGGTGTTGCTGATGGTGGTGGCGATCGGGTCGGTCCTGTGGCCGACGCAGCCCACCGGGCGCCGGCCTACAACACGCTTGCCACCATGATGACCTGACCTCCGTGACCTGCTGCCCATAGTCGCCTTCATCTTATTTTTCAGGAGACCGACATGGCAACAGACGACGGACAACTCGGCAACGGCGAACCGAATCGCGATCCCATCACCGGTGCGCGCGGGGCGCATCCGGTTGGCACCGGCATCGGCGCGACGGGTGGCGCACTCGCGGGCGCGGCCGCCGGCTCGCTGGCCGGACCGGTGGGCACGGTGGTGGGCCTCGTGGCCGGCGCAGTGGCCGGCGGTCTCGGCGGCAAGGCCGTGGCAGAGGGCGTCAACCCGACACAGGAAGAAGCCTACTGGCGTGCCAACCACATGCAGGAAAGCTACTACGACCCGCGCCGCAGCTACGACGACTACGGCCCGGCCTACGAAATGGGTTGGTCCGGCCGGGCGCGACACGGCGAGGACTTCGACATCGCAGAGCCCGCCATGGCGACCGAGTGGGAAACGCGCCGCGGCGCGTCCGCGCTGGACTGGGAGCAGGCCCGGCCTGCCACCCTGGCGGCCTGGAACCGCGCGGAAGACACCTACTACGGCAAGCAGGCGAATGGCAGCGACATCGTCAACCATGACGACCTGTCGAACGAGGACGTCGTGGACGTCCTCAACGACCTGCTGGAGAACGCGCGCGACGGAGAGTATGGCTTTCGCACCTGCGCGGAGCAGGTGGAAACGGCCAACGCCAAGCAGCTGTTCTTCACACGCGCCGAAGGCTGCCGCCAGGCGGGCGAGGAGCTGATGCAGTGGATCCGCAAATACGGCGGCGAACCTGCCTCCGGCGGTACGGCCGCAGGCGCGTTGCACCGCGGCTGGGTGCAGGTCAAGGGCACGGTCGGCGCCGACAGCGAGCTTTCGATCCTCGAGTCGTGCGAACGCGGTGAGGACGCTGCCATTGCGCGCTACCGCAAGGCGCTCAAGCAGAGCCTGCCGGCCGATGTGCGCGCCGTGGTCCAGAAGCAGGCGGATGGTGCCCAGCGCAACCATGACCTGATTCGCGACCTGAGAAACGCTGCACGCCAAAGCGCCTGACCGACCGGTCGCGCCCCTCGCCAGGCCCTTCGGGGCCTTTTTTTGTACTTGAAGACGGCTGTTTTGCCCTTATCATTAGCACTCGCTGAAGAGGAGTGCTAACAGCACCCGCTTCCAGACGATGGGTTGCAGGTCCGTGGACCTGTGCCTCACCCACAAAACCCGTTTCTATTCAGGAGATGCAATGAAACTTCGTCCTTTGGCCGATCGCGTGATCGTCAAGCGTGTTGACAGCGAAACCAAGACCGCCTCGGGCATCGTCATCCCCGACGCAGCCGCCGAAAAGCCCGATCAGGGTGAAGTCCTGGCCGTCGGCCCGGGCAAGCGCAACGACAAGGGCGAACTCGCCGCCTTGACCGTCAAGGTCGGCGACCGCGTCCTGTTCGGCAAGTACTCGGGCCAGACCGTCAAGGTCGACGGCGACGAGCTGCTGGTCATGAAGGAAGACGACCTGTTCGCAGTCGTCGAGAA